>JAIOHN010000881.1 GCA_019912985.1 Anaerolineae bacterium
ACCACACCGCCAAATGCATAGGCGGGCGTGTAATAAGGGGTGAGATGTAGAATATTCATGCCAGCAACTTATAATAAAAGACCATTGTGTGCAGTGTACCTTTGGCGCTGCGCACATCCTGCGGAATGGCACCAGCCAGCGGCGGCAGTGCCGCCAATTGATCGAGCCGACCATCTATTATTTTTGCGTTCCAGGCTTCAATCATGTTCATCCACCTGCAAGCGAGTATCCTGAGTGCAGCCGTCATTTAACAAACGGATAGACTATTATATCCTACCCGATCAAGTGTGAACCTGTGCTATACTAGAAGACTAGAACAAATTAGCGTAAAAAAGAACTGGAGACAGGTGGGATGCCGTTTATTGAAGCACCAACCACATTTTATCTGGGGAGACAGTTTGATCCCCGGAAACACAGGCTGACAGATGATGTGGTTTACTATGACTCGCGTGACCTGACCACGCATGCGGTGGTCGTGGGCATGACCGGCAGCGGCAAAACAGGTCTGTGTATCACCCTGTTAGAAGAAGCTATTCTGGATAATATTCCCGCGATTGTGATCGACCCTAAGGGCGACATTACCAATCTACTGCTCACGTTCCCCGATCTGAGTCCGCAGGATTTCCAGCCGTGGGTGAATGTCGATACCGCCCGGCGCGCAGGCATGGATGTGGCTTCTTATGCCGCCGATGTCGCGCATCGCTGGCGTGAAGGCCTGCAAAGCTGGGGCATTGTGCCGGACCGGCTGCGCTGGCTGGATCTGGCGGCCAAGTACAGCATTTATACACCGGGGTCAGATGCCGGTCTGCCGGTGAGTATTCTGGCTTCGTTGAAAGCCCCACGCGGCTGGAACGGCAATGAAGAGGCCATCCGCGAACGCATCAACGGCACCGTGACCGCGCTGCTGGCGCTCATCGGCATCAATGCTGAGCCGGTAAAAGACAAAGAACACGTGCTGATCTCCAATATCTTTGAATACGCCTGGCGGCAGGGAATCGACCTCACCCTGGAGGACATCATTCTTCAGGTGCAGCGTCCGCCATTCGAGAAACTGGGCGTGTTCGAAGTCGATGATTACATTTCCGAGAAAGACCGGGGCAAGCTGGCGATGGAACTTAACAATATCATCGCCGCGCCATCGTTCCAATCGTGGACGCAAGGCGAATCACTGGATATTCAAAATCTACTGTACCAGCCCAATGGCCGCCCCAAAGTCTCGATTTTCTACATCGCGCATCTGAGTGAGCAGGAGCGCCAGTTCATTATTACGCTGCTGGCGGAAAGTCTGCTGGGCTGGATGCGCACCCTCAGCGGCACCACCAGTCTGCGAGCGCTGTTCTATATTGATGAGATGTTCGGTTATTTCCCGCCGTATCCCAAGAATCCGCCGACGAAAGAACCGCTGCTGCGCCTGCTCAAGCAAGCGCGCGCCTTCGGCCTGGGATTGATCCTGGCAACGCAGAACCCAGGCGACCTTGATTACAAGGGCCTGACCAACGCAGGCACATGGTTCATTGGCCGGCTGCAAACCTCTAACGACCGCAAGCGGGTGATGAGCGGGTTGGAATCGCTGGCGACTGCCGACAATGGCCTCAATGTGAACGATGTCGAGCGCTTAATCGCGGATATTGAGCCGCGTGTGTTCCTCATGCACAACGTTCATGATACCAGTGGGCCGATTCTGGTCCATACACGCTGGGCGATGAATTATCTCAGTGGGCCGCTGACCCGCCAGCAGGTGGGTATCCTGATGCGTGGTCAACGTCAGGAATTGATGAGCCAGCTTCAAGCCCAGGCGGTGTCCGCCTATCCGCAAAATCGCCAGATCGCCCTGCCAGAGCAAGGCGGCGGCACGCCCCGGCCACCGGCCAATTTGCCCGGCAATGTCCCGGTGCCACAGTCGCTGCCGGGGGTATCCATCCAGCCGGTGAACAACACGCCCAATACATACCAGCAGCAGGATTCGCAGCCGGTGGTGGTCAACGGCGCGGCATTACCGCCCGGTTATATGGCAACACACCCGCCTGTCCCCTCCACAGTGGAGGAATATTTCCTGCCGCATATCCTGACGGTTGATCAGGCGATTGCCGAGTGGCAGCGGCGTACCAATGTCGCTGCGCAAACCTCCACGGGTGCCGTGCTGGCTTATCTGCCGGTGCTGATCGCACAGGCAGCGGTACGCTATCAGGATCGCAAAGCGAATATTTTCACCGCACGTGCTTACGCCTATCAGATTCCCGATCTGCCGCGATCAGGTTTGGTTCATTGGGAGGATTATGCTTCCGCACCGGTTGATCCCAAGCGTCTGAGCGGTGAACCCTTCGGCACATCGATCTTTGCCGAACCCGCCGCTGGATTGACCGAGAGCAAGCGCATCACCGCTCTGAAAAAAGAGATGGTCGATATGATTTACAACACCGCCCGGCTGATTGTCCCTTATAACCCGACGCTGAAAGTCTATGGCGATCCGGCCACTGGTGACAACAGCTTTATGTCACAATCCTCCCAGGTCGCCCGTGAAAATCGCGATGCGGAGATCGACAAAGTGACGGCCAAATTTGAGAAGGCGTTCGACCGGCTGGAAGATCAGCGAGATCGCAAAGTGCGCGAACTGGCTTCTGAAAAGAAGGAACTGGCCGACCGCCGCCGCGAGGAAACCTTCACCAAAGGTGAAGCGCTTCTCAGCCTGCTGCGCGGGCGCACAACATACACCCTCTCGCGCACCAGCCGTGCCCGGCGTTACACACGCCAGACCGAGGAGGATTTGACCGAAAGCCAGGACGTCATTCGGGATTTGGATCGCGAAATGGATGAGCTGGAGCAGCAGTTCGAACAGGAACTGCGCGCGGTCAACGACAAATGGGCGCAGGTAGCGAATGATCTCCAGGATTATGCGATCACCCCTTATAAAAAGGATATTCACGTTGAATTATTCGGGGTCGGCTGGCTGCCACACTGGTACCTTGTCATCAACAATCAGCCGCTGCTGCTGCCCGTCTATTGATAGGTAATGAACACAGCAGCACGACTCCGTTTCATCGAGTGGCTCAGGCAGCGCGCGCAGATCTACCTGCGGGATTGGCGAAAGCCTGAGCCATTCGACTGGCGTGCCACGCTCGTGATTCTCGGCGGCGCAGTGCTGCTGCTGCCCCTGACGCAACGTCTGCCGCTGCTCGCTTTTGAATGGTATCTGCATACCTGGGGCGAATACGATCAGGGTTATCCGCCCTGGCTTCAGCTTTCGATCAAACCACTCACGATATGGCCGCAGCATACCGGCGCATCCCTGCTGCAAGGCATCCTCTTAATGTCCGTCGCCGTGGCAGTACTCAAGGCCGCATCATCCTACCCGCTGCGCTCGAAACTCGGCGCGGTCGCGCTGGCGTTGTGCAGTGCACCCGTGCTGATGCTGCTATGGGAGGGCAACCTCACCATTCTTACCCTGTTTGGGTTGGTCGCGCTGCCTTTTGGCGCACCTTATGCGCTGCTGCAACCGCATCTAACCTCATGGGCGCTGCTGGCACGGCGCAGTTGGATGCTGTGGGGGCTGGCCCTGGCTGTGATTTCGCTGTTGATCTGGGGATTCTGGCCGGAAGTGCTGTGGGCGCGTAAGGAAACGCAGGGATTGGCTGCCCAATTGGCGATGGGCTGGCTGCCACTTGGCTGGCCGCTGCTGGTCATCGGTCTGTTGATGCTGCCATTCACCAATGCCGATCCTCTGCGTTTGATGGCGGTCGGCGCGTTCTGCGCACCATACATGCTTTCCGCGCATCTGGTACTGCTGCTGCCAGCCATCGGACGGGTGGGTGGTAGGAAGCGACTGCTCCTGTGGCTGCTCAGCTGGTTGACACTGCTGCCGCCGATGTTTATCGACAACATTGCTAAATACCCGGTAATGTTGTTCCCATTGGCAGTGTGGTGGCTGCTGCGACCAGACCAATCCACCTGAGTGAATTGTATGTTGCGCGCGCCTCGACTAGGATAGAGATAAATCCTATTCTTTTAAGGAAAGAACCATGTCCAAAGTCGTCACGATTGAGCGCCACATCCTCGAACAGCAAAGGGCGTTTCCTCACGCTACCGGCGCATTTACCGGTCTGCTCTACGATATTGCGCTGGCAGCCAAGCTCATTGCCCGCGAAACCACGCGCGCCGGGCTGGCTGACATCCTGGGTGCTGCCGAAGAACATAATATTTATGGCGAGCGCCAGCAAAAGTTGGATGTTTTCGCGAATGACACCATCGTCCGCATGAACGACCATACCGGGCGGCTGTGTGCGATGGCTTCGGAAGAAAATGACGACCTGATCCCCATCCCGGATAAGCATCCTATCGGCAGATATGTGCTGCTTTTTGATCCACTCGATGGCTCCTCGAATATTGATGTGAATGTCTCTATCGGCACTATTTTCGCTATTCACCGCAAGATCTCCGATGGCGAACATGGCACGCTGGAAGATGCCCTCCAGCCAGCCAGCAAACTGGTGGCCGCCGGTTATGTGGTTTACGGCTCCAGCACGATGCTGGTCTACAGCACCGGCCAGGGCGTGCATGGGTTCACGCTTGATCCAGGGGTAGGCGAGTTTCTGCTCAGTCACGAAAACATCCAGCTGCCGAGCAAGCCTGCTTATTACAGTGTCAATCAGGGTTACGAAAAATACTGGACACCCGGTGTGCGCTCCTACGTGAAGTGGCTGCAAGGGGTCTATGGCGAGGGCGGTACGCCGCTGGCCCACCGCTACATCGGCTCGATGGTGGCCGATTTCCACCGCAATCTACTGCGCGGCGGGGTATTTATCTATCCCGGCGATCTGCAAAATCCGAAAGAGCCCTATGGCAAGATGCGCCTGATGTTTGAAGCGCAGTCGCTGGCCTTTCTTGTGAGTCAGGCCGGGGGATATGCATCGGATGGTGTGGGCAGCATACTCGACATTCAGCCATCGTCCCTGCACCAGCGCGTGCCGTTGTTTATCGGCAATCGTGACCTGGTTGAAAAGGCTGAAAACTTCATTCGCGAAGCTGATCAGGACTGGATTCGGGCTTATTTGCCCTTCCGTCAGGGTGAAACGACCCACGTCTAGGCTGCCTGACGATTGCACAACGCCCATACTGCCGCCGTTGACACTGAAACCCCCCGTGTTATAATCGCGCCGCGTTAACATCCTGGATGTTAACCTGTAATGCAATATATGACAGGCACTTATTGCCCTGTCTGAAACGATGGAAACTGGAGTATTTACAGTATGGGGCGATTTCGGCTCTGGGTTTTGCTGTTAGCGTTATTGTTGGCTGTCGGCGCGGCCAGCGCACAGGACGAGCGCCTGGATAATCCCGGGCTTGAGGAAGGCAGCTTCGGCCCATATACTACCCGGCGCGGGGGCGAGTTCCCCATCTATCTACCGAGTTCATGGAATGTATGGCTGGCTTCGCCCACAGGCGAATTCTTCAATCGGGGCGACCGTACCACCATTAATCCCCATCCCGGCCCCGGCCCCGGCCCCCATGAAGGCAGCCGCGCGCTGAGTGTGGACTGCGGTTATGTCACCTGCACAGTCGCGATCTATCAACAAGTCAATGTCGAAGCGGACCAGAATATCCAGGCCAGCGCCTGGGCACAGGTCAAAGCCTGCAATCTGGCTCCTGATGCCGACAACTGCGGCTCGGCTGTTGAATCTGGCGCACAGACCCGTATTGGGATCGACCCGAACGGCGGGACCGACCCGAACGACAGTGATGTCGTCTGGTCCGGTTGGGCGCAGCCTCATGACCGCTGGGACCAGATGAGCGTCAGCGCAACTACAACTGGCACGACTGCCACGCTGTTCCTCTATTCACGCCAGGGTTCAACCGCTGACATCAACAAGACTTACTGGGATCAAACCAGCCTGACCGGCGGCGGCAGCGGCGGCTCAGCCGAAGGCGCGCCAACACCGCTCCCAACTGCGCCCCCCTCGGTGCCATTTGTGGTGCCGCAGGGTGAACGCTCCGATGGCTCCATTG
>JAIOHN010000086.1 GCA_019912985.1 Anaerolineae bacterium
GTAGATGCACTTTATGCACTCAATCGTCCTGAGATGTTACAAGGGGTGTCAAGTGCAGGAATTGACTCACTGGATGCCAGTTTCACAGGTGGAGTCAGCAGCGTCGGGTCTGGTGCTGCTGCCAGACCAGCACTGACGGCATCTCAGAGTGCCCAATCACTTGACCCCACTCGAACCGGAATATGGTTGACCACCAATATGGTTATCCAAGTCGTTGATTTACCTGACCAGCCAGAATATGAAGATGCTGAACGTCAGGATAAACTGCCTATGACTCGTCTTCAAAGCGGATTGATCAATCTACAGAAAATGATGCCTCTCATTGCCGACAATATCGGTACAAGTAGTGATTACTGGGCTAAACGCGACGAGGAAGAGGACAGTGTTAGCGAGCTTGGATACCAGGCGACATACGATGCATACTATAGTGCTGAAAACGCCATTGTGGTCGTAAAGCGTGAGGATGATAGCCTTCATGTGCGTTCCGGTGGTGAAAGAGTATGGTTGGCAAAGAAGCTTGGTGTCAAAGAACTCCCCATTCTTTTGATGCAACAGCCACCATATGCTCAACCACGTAATTTTCAAGATGCAGAGGAAAATGATTGGCAAATGTGGGTGTTCGATGAGGAGAACAGCTTCCAAATTCGCATCTTCAACATCTCCAAGCGTGCCAAATTACCCGAAAAAGTTACTGACGGTGATGGCATATGCATTGATGTGGTGATACAGGATAATGGCGATACAGCTCACATGACTCGCTTTGACCTTGAGGAAAAGCATTTCGACCAAGAAAGTGGCTTTGGACATGAAGCAATAACTTATGTCGAGGAAATCAGTCTATTTCGAGGTGCCAAAACACTTTACCTGAAACAAGATACAGAAAACATGGTGAGCAGTCCGCACTTACGCGATTGGTATCAGTCAGCAGGTTTCAGCTTCAATCGTGAAGGAAATCAAACAGTAATCTATAAGACATTAAAGAATAACTAGGAGTACTGGCTGGTATGGAAGAAGAACTTTGGCAAATTCAACGTCAGTCGCATCGTCTGCAAGAGTTCCGCATCGAGATTCAAGGGCTTTGGGACGATGATGCTGCGCGGCATATCAACCTCGCTATGCTCAATCCTCATCAGGATGACGATGCAGACATGGTAAAGGCATTTGGGGACCAGCATAACAATCTGAATGAATGTGAACATCATCGTGAACTGGCTGTCGAGAATGCAGATACCGCTAGTGAACTATCTCGTGAATTTAATGAAATAATTGAGCGTGTTGATGAAGATATTGAAGTAGCAATACAGTTTGAGCAACAGTACCATAGTTTCCGTTCAGAATCTCAGCGTATTTTGGCGGAAGTCGATCCACTAATCAGCCAAGCAAAAGAAGCGATACAAGGAGCACCAGCATATGAGTCATAAAATACAGCTTCCACCGGAGGTTCAACATATTGTTAGTGATCGCAACAAAATATGGCAAGATTTTGATGCTGCAAAGGGGCAAGCTAACGAGCTAAACAAACATGCTCAATCCGTTGGCAGTGGAAAAACAGGTACAGTAAAGCAGCCTCTCACACAATCTGATGATCCTCGTGCCGAGGTCAATGCGGTAATGATGGAAGTCAATAAGCAGATGGGCGAGCTGAGTCGCGTTGAAGGGGAAATTAAATCCACACGCGACCAGATACAGTCTATTCAGGACAAGGCCAACAGAATGATGATGATGATCGGTGGCGGCGGCGTTGCTGCTGTGATTGCAATCATTCTTCTGCTTTCGGGAGGATAAAATGGACAACACGGAGTACTCCTCGTAACTAAATAGTCTATCTCTTAAGAAGTTAGGCACTCACCCAATCTTGAAAGAGAAATGGACCCGTAAACGTTATTTTCCTCCCTCACCTGCGTAACCTCTACTCTTGTGCTCTACTCTGAGCAACTCAGGTGTCACAACTGTCACAGGCACAAATAGCGTGCCTGTGATCGTTTTTTGCGGTCTATCCGTGCAGCGTCTCAGGTGTCACAGCCGTCACAGTCTAAAATCTCGGACTTGAGTTGCCATAATCGCACTCTACCGCCTCGAACCCTGCGTTGAACGGTCAAATTGAGGTTTCCGGGCAGCAAGAAACCATCTTCCTTGAGCATCTTGCCGATGGCATTGGCTCCGAAGTTGAGCGGTTGGACATGGTTCACCGCCTTGAGCGCGATCTCCGGCAGCAGGTAGACGAAGTTGTCATCGCGGTATCCAACAACCGTCACACCGGGCGGGTACTCACGCGGATTGCGCATGTCATCGTCGATCACCGCCTGCCCACCGGCGAGTAGCTGACCCAGAATGTCCAGAAAGACCTGACTGGCAAGCTCCTGGCGCAGGTTTTGCACCGTCTCCACAATGC
>JAIOHN010000882.1 GCA_019912985.1 Anaerolineae bacterium
TGTTTACTGGGCTTCTGAGGGGCGTAGTCCGCAGACACAGGAACGCGCAGCAGAAATCGGCCTGCTGGATGCTGGTTCAGTGGCGAAATTGTGTGAGCTGTGTTCGGTGATAGTCAGCGTGTGCCCACCTGCTGCTGCAGAGTCCGTTGCCAGCGGTGTGATCGCGCAAGGTTTTAATGGACTTTACCTTGATGCCAATGCCATTGCTCCGCAGAAAGTGCAGCGCATCGGTAAGCTGATGGACGAAGCCGGCGTGGATTTCGTGGATGGTAGTATCATTGGTGGGCCTGCCTGGAAGGCTGGTAGTACCTGGATGTATCTCTCTGGCTCAGAAGCACAGAAAGCGGCGGCATGTTTTGCTGCTGGACCACTGGAGACGACAGTGATTGGCGATGTTATTGGCAAAGCATCGGCGCTTAAGATGTGTTTTGCTGCTTATACCAAAGGCACGACCGCTTTGCTCAGTGGGATTCTAGCCGCAGCAGAAGCACTGGATGTCCGCAGCGATTTGGAGAACCAGTGGAGTCGTGACGGTTCCGATTTTGCCACGCAAACGGCTGCACGGGTGCGGAACGTGACGGCAAAAGCCTGGCGTTTTGCTGGCGAAATGGAAGAAATCGCTGCCACTCTCGACCAGGCAGGGGTGCCAGGCGAATTTCATCTGGCTGCTGCCGAAATTTATCGACGTATGGCTGATTTTAAAGATGCTGAGTCGACACCACCGCTAGAAGATGTTTTAGCTGCTTTGCTTCAAACTATACATTCATAAGGTACTTTATTTATGATTGGTTCTGAATCAACACTGCAACGCTACGCAGCCGCAGCGCTGACCTCATTTGCTACTCAGCTACTGGAAGCGGCTGGCCTCGAGCCTGAACGGGCACGAGTGGTCGCTGAAACGCTGGTCGAGGCTGACCTTATGGGCCACTCAACTCACGGGTTGCAGTTGCTTGCGCCTTATTTGGCGTCTCTGGAATCAGGCACGATGGCAAAAACCGGGGAGCCAGATGTCGTCGCTGACCATGGGGCGGCGGTGACCTGGGATGGGCGCTATCTGCCTGGACCGTGGCTCGTGAATGAGGCGATGACGCTGGCATTTGAGCGCGTAGCAGATCATCCGGTGGTGACAGTCGCGATCCGGCGCAGCCATCATATTGCCTGTCTCGCCGCTTATCCCAAGAAGGCCACCGACCGGGGTTTGTTTATGCTGCTGGCATCGTCAGATCCCAATGAGCGATCCGTTGCACCTTACGGCGGTTTGCTCCCGCTTTACACACCTAACCCAATTGCAGCGGGGATCCCTACGAAGGGCGAACCGGTGATTATCGATATCAGCGTGTCCACCACGGCGAATGGGGTTGTCTCGCGGGCGCGGCAGGCAGGTGAAAAACTACCAGCTCCCTGGCTTTTGGATAATCAGGGGAATGTGAGTGATGATCCTAACAGCTTCTATACCGAGCCACCGGGATCGGTACTCCCGTTGGGAGGGGTTGACCTGGGCTATAAAGGATTTGCACTTGGGTTGCTAATAGAGGCGTTGACTTCTTCACTGGCTGGGTTTGGCCGTGCTGATGCACCCGGCCAGTGGGGTGCTTCGGTTTTCTTGCAGATCATCAATCCTGAAGCGTTTGGTGGACGAGAGGCATTCACTCGCGAAAGTGAGTGGCTTGCGGCGGCCTGTCGTGATAATCCTGTGAATCCGGGGCAGCCGTCAGTGCGATTGCCAGGGCGCAGAGGCTTGCAACTTCGTGCCGAACAACTTGAACAGGGCGTTGCACTCTATTCCACTATTTTACCGTCGTTGCAGCCGTGGTCGGAGAGATTATCAGTTCCACTGCCGGACCCAATTCGCATATAGCTTCAAAAATAGAGCCGGGTTCTGCCATTAAGGCAGGCCCGGCTCTATGGCCTCTCTAATTGCTGTTGATGAGATTACGCTTTACCGTTGGCTTTCTTGATGTTGGCACTGCCATCTTCGATGGCTGCCTGCGCCGCGGCCAACCGTGCGATCGGAACACGGAACGGTGAGCAGCTTACATAATTCAGGCCAACTTTGTGGCAGAAGTGAATGCTCTTTGGCTCACCACCATGCTCGCCGCAGATACCAACTTCCAGATTCGGGTTGGCCTGACGGCCTTTGGTTGTTCCCAAATCTACCAGGAAACCGACACCTTCGGGATCCAATACCTGGAAGGGGTTCTCTTCCAGCAGGCCGGATTCAACATATTCGAGCAGGAACTTGCCTTCAGCGTCGTCACGGCTGATACCAAACGTGGTTTGTGTCAGGTCATTGGTGCCGAATGAGAAGAAGTCCGAGTACTGGGCCATCTTATCAGCGGTAATCGCTGCACGCGGCAGTTCGATCATCGTGCCGACTTTGTACTGCAGTTCAACATCTATCTCAGTCATCACTTCTTCAGCGATCTTGTCGACGAGTTCGCGGATACGTTTGACTTCGTTGAAGTGGCTGGTGACCGGAACCATGATTTCGGGATGGACGCTCACACCTTCGCGAGCGAGCTGGCCGGCTGCCATAAAGATGGCGCGAATTTGCATCGCGTTGATGGCAGGGCGCATGATGCCGAGACGGACACCGCGCAGACCAAGCATCGGGTTGAATTCTTGCAGATTGCGAACCGCGCTCATCAGGTGCTCGATATGCGCCAGTTCGTTGGGGCGGTCACCCATGATGCGCAGACCAGCCGCACGCAGCGCCAGCGATTCGTGATCGGGCATAAACTCATGCAGTGGCGGGTCAATCAAGCGGATGATTACTGGCAGACCTTCCATCGCGCGGAAGATGCCATAAAAGTCGTCTTGCTGGAAGGGCAGCAGTTTTTCCAGTTCGCGCGCTTCTTCTTCGCTGTTCGGCTCAGACAAAATCATTGCCTGGACAGTGGGAAGCCGATCTTCCTGGAAGAACATGTGCTCGGTACGGCATAGGCCGATACCACGTGCGCCATATTCGCGGGCACGACGTGCATCTGCGGGGTAGTCCGCGTTGGCGTAGACGTTCAGTTTGCGGAATTCATCTGCCCAGCCGAGCATCTTCTGGAGATAAGCTTCGCGCTCAAAATCTGGCTCGACCATGGGGATCTGACCCACAAAAACTTCACCAGTACCGCCATCAATCGAGATAATATCACCTTCATGGATGACAACATTGTCAACTTGAAGCTGCCGGGCACGCACATCAATGTGCAGGCTTTCCGCACCAGCGACACAAGGCACACCGAACTGCCGTGCGACCACTGCTGCATGGCTGGTGGCACCACCACGGCTGGTGAGGATACCCTTTGAGGAGAGCATACCATGGACATCATCAGGTTTAGTTTCCGGACGGACCATGATCACGTCTTTACCTGCTTTGCCCCATTTTTCGGCGAGGTCAGCATCAAACGCTGCTACACCAACTGCCGCGCCTGGAGAAGCATTCACGCCAGTCGCGATCATTTGACCGCTGGCGCTCGCCTGCTCTTTAGCGGAAATATCGAACTGGGGATGGAGGAGCTGTGACACCTGATGTGGTGAAACGCGCATCAAGGCTTCCTGGCGGGTGATTAAGCCCTCTTCGGCCATCTCGACCGCGATACGGATCGCTGAACGTGCGGTACGTTTGCCATCACGAGTTTGCAGCATATACAGCTTGCCTTGCTCAATCGTGAATTCAACGTCCTGCATATCGCGATAATGATTTTCAAGACTATCAGTGATCTTCAGGAACTGTTCGTAAACTTCGGGGAGTTCTGTTTCGAGTTTGGCGATTGGGCTGGGGGTACGGATACCGGCAACCACGTCTTCACCCTGAGCGTTCATGAGGTAATCGCCGAACATTACACGTTCGCCAGTGGCCGGGTTACGGGTAAAGGCGACACCAGTACCAGATGTATTGCCCATATTGCCGAAGACCATCGTCTGAACGTTGACGGCAGTACCCAGTGTGTGGGAAATGCCAGCGGCATTGCGGTAGTCGACAGCACGCTTGCCATTCCAGGATTTGAAAACCGCTTCAATCGCCAGCTCTAGCTGACGGTACGGCTCTTGGGGGAAGTCCTCGCCAACAGCCTTACGGAAAATCTGTTTGAATTCACTGGTGATGCGTTTCCAATCGTTAGCATTCAGTTCAGCGTCGGATTTGACACGGCGTTCGCGTTTGATCTCTGTCAATAAGTCTTCAAACGCCTCATCTTCGATGTTCATCACCACCGTACCAAACATCTGAATCAGGCGGCGGTAAGCATCATAAACGAAGCGCTCGTCTTTGGTCAACTTGACCATGCCTTCGGCAGAAACATCGTTCAAACCGAGATTCAGGACGGTATCCATCATGCCAGGCATCGAGAACTTGGCACCAGAGCGTACGGAAACCAGAAGCGGATTATTGGCATCGCCAAACTTCTTGCCGACTTTCTTCTCGACAGTCTTGAGTGCATCCAGAACCTGATCCCACATTCCCTCAGGGAAAACTGTGGCTTCCTGATAAGCATTGCACGCTTCGGTCGTAGCAGTGAAACCGGGTGGTACGGTTACCCCCACGCGTGTCATTTCAGCAAGGTTCGCGCCTTTTCCGCCTAGCAGAGCACGAACACTATCCCAGGAACCACCCACTGCCTTTTCGGCTTTGTCAACTTCACTAAAGAGGTAGACCCATTTTTTTGTTGCACTTGTTTCAGCTTTTTGCTTTTCTGTGGGCTTGGTAGCCGTAGCCATTGTTGCTACTCCTAATTTGACTTTGTGCGACGAGCTTTTGTGCGAAAAATTCAATGCATGTAGGTTATAAATTTTTTCGCCGCTTTACATACGATAGACGTCCCCCAATTGGAGGATTAATGTCACTCTTCCGATGATACTCCACACGACTTTCCGAATTTCGAATAAATGTCACGTCTGAGCCGTGGCATTTGTTACACGTTAATGCCTCCTGTTTCAGCCTATATTGAAGGGAGATATATAAAGAAGGGTGGCTGGCTCATGAATATTTTTTCTCGCTTATTT
>JAIOHN010000883.1 GCA_019912985.1 Anaerolineae bacterium
CTTTGGCTGCGTATAGCTTCGGCGGGGTATCCCTTTAACTACATCGATGAGCCGCTCATGAACTATCGCGTGCATTCTAACAGTATGACTGCCCAGATTCGACCCGAACAGTCTAAAAGCTGGGTCGCGCAATTAGATAAATTCTTCTCCGATCCGCAGTTAGCAACGCAGATCCAGGAATTGAAAGCAGAGGCCTATGCAATTTTGCATTATGAAACGGCTGGACGTTTCTATCGTGCTGGTCATCTTGAATTAGCGATACAGCACTTGAGCGATGCTATGCGCGCCAACCCCCAGGTAGATGAGAATTGGCTGCTCGAGTGGATTGCCGGAACGGCTCTGGATCCGCGCACTGCGAACCCGGATCAATTTGTAAATTGGGCGGTTGCTTCGCTGAAAGCTCAAGGACTTGGGCTGAGTCGCCGGGCGCAGGGACGGTATCATATAGCGTCGGCTTTTGAAGCTTATAGGCTCCATCACTATCCACAGATACGTGCCCAACTCTTACCAGCGCTGACATCCGATCCCTCGGTCGCATTTAATCGGGGTTTCATCCGCATCGCGCTTGAAGCCCTGGTGAGAAAATAACCATGTGGCCTTCGGTCAGTATCATTGTTCCAGTTTATAATGGTGCCAAGACCATCCAGGCATGTCTTCTAAGTTTGCTGAGCCAGAACTATCTAGGCCACTACAACGTTATCGTGGTCGAAAATGGCTCGACAGATAATACTGCTGACTTGGTCGCGGCTTTCCAATCACCCGTTTGTTTGCTGAGAAGTACCGAACGAGGGCCAGCAGCAGCGCGAAATCTGGGCATCGCGCACTCGCAAAATGACATTATCGCTTTTACTGACGCAGATTGTATCGCTCATCCAGAGTGGCTGACCGAACTCGTAAAATCTTATACGAATGAGGAAATTGGTGGTGTGGGTGGGGCGATTCTGCCTTATCGACATCCTGATCGCAATCTCTATGAACGCTTTGCCGAACTTAAGCCGCCATTAGTAAATTTCATTACTGGTGAGCATGAATTCTTACCCCATTTCTATACGGCGAATGCATCTTATCGGCGCGCATTACTAAACGTAGTTGGCGGTTTCAACCCTGGCATGATTACAGGCGAAGACGTGGATCTGGCCTGGCGCGTACAACTTCAGACGAACGCCAAACTCCATTATGCTCCGCAAGCCATTATCTATCATCATCATCGTTCTAGCCGTAAGGGGCTGATCCAACAGTACCGGAATTATGGTTTTGGCGAGATTTTGCTGGATACACTATACAAACATCATCCGGGCTATCCCCGTAGTCGAGAATTTCAAATCCAGAACATGTCGCAACAATTGCTGGCGATGTCTCGTTATTGTATTTCCATCATTTCCCGACGGATTCGTCTCATTCGTGGCAAAATCGAACCTGATGAGGCCATGCTGCCTATCCTGATGCTTATTATTGAGAGCAGCAATTTACGTGGAAAATTCGAAGCATTGATAGCAACCCGACTGATGACCAGCGCACAACAATTGCTACAGACTGACTATAAGGGTTATTTTGATCGTTATTACTAAAGTGAAAGATTAAACAACTGTACGATAAGAGAGTCCGGAACTTCCGCCTTAGAGGAAGAACTAGACTGTTATACTGCCTCGGCCTCAACCCCCGTCGCTCCCGAATGGATAAATCCCCTTGAATTCAAGGGGATTTTGGGTTGCGTAGCTTGTGCGGGATCAAGGGCGGGTCGAACCCGCGCACTAATCTGAGTCTAATCGCCTGGCGATGATCCTATGCCGTTGGCTTGCGTCCTCCAGAAGGCATCATAAATCCATTCAGCGACGACCGGCAGACACTCCTGCACTTGGGTTAGCTCAACCATCTCCATCAGCGCCTTCCATCTGTGGACGGGTCTGCGCCAGCACCGTGTTTACCAGTACATCAACGAAGTGGCGTGGTGAGTCCCACAACGGCGTGTGTGCGGCATCGTCGAACCAGATCAGTTCCGCTTGCGGTGCATCCACCATGGCGATGTATTCCTCGGTCAGCGAATGTGATGAGTTCATGTCCCAATGCCCGCGAATGAAGTACATGGGTACGTCGATCCGGGTTGCCTGTTCGCGCAAATCCACGTCGTTTAACTGAGAGTAGACGTGTGGGAAGGTGTTCAGCAAGGATAGCCCCCAGTAGACTTTATCCAGCAGGCCATACTCCTGCGCTGCCAGCGAGTCAAACATCAGGTTATGACCTGTTCCCTCTCCATGTGCATGAGCGTGCATGTAGTTGTTGATGATGCCGTTCATCGCCTGAAACCTGTCGAGCAGTTCATCTTCTTGGTATGGAGGCGGTCCGTTTCGGTGTAGTTGTTCAACGAGATCAGCGTTTCCTTGTTCGGTGGCTAGTTGGAGCGCGAACTCATACATCTCGATGTCGTTTTCCACCGGGTCAATCATCTGTCCGGTACTGATGAAGGCGTGGTATAGGTCGGGATAATGCTGCACCAACCAGACACCCAGGATGCTGCCCCAGGATTCGCCCAGTACGTAGATTTTGTCCTGCTCAAAACGCTCACATAAGTAGGCTGTTAGCGCGTAGCCGTCCTCGATAAAGCGCTCGGGAGTAAGTTGATCACGAGGCACGGCGTTATACGATTTGCCGGTACCGGGCTGATCCCAATTGACGACGATGAAGTGTTCTTCCAGTTCGGCTAGATACTGGCGGGTCATGACCAGCTCGCTGCCGCCTGGGCCACCGGCCAGGAACAGCAACACCGGCAGGTCCTCACTGTGACTGCGAATTGTTATCCACTGTGTGCTGTTGTTGAGTTCAACACTTTCCAGGCTGGCGATGCTGCCAGGTATCGCATCACCATTCCTGTCGGTGATGGGCGGTGTACTGGCGAAATGCTGCGAGAGGAGCACCGCCAGCACCGCGACTGCGATCCATCCCACGACCGCAATAAACACACTTAGCGACGTGCGATTCGGCCAGAACAGTGCAGCAACAATGGCTGCGTCGATCATCGCCAGCACTGCGGCGATTACAGGCGGTACGGCGGTCAAGAAGAACAGCAGGATCACGGGGAGTAAACTCACAAGGGCGATCACGGTGAGGACCAGCGCCAGCAAGCCCCTGACTAGACGGCGCGGTGTGCCCGATAGACCTTGTGTTTTCTTTCTGTTTCGAGTTTGTACGAGTTCTAATGTATCGGTGGTCACGTTTTTTCTCCTACTAGAAGTCAATCGTTTCAATCGTGTGTTGAGCGTTATCACTTAGAAGGTGCAGGCGCGTGGCCGTGATGATGACGGTTGCTCGCTGGCAATAGGGGTCGTAGACTATTGTTCCTTCGCCGTGCAAGCGCCACCCCGCCGTCAGCATCACCAGTGCCGGTTGTGTTTCCAGATTGAACAGATGATCCGAACCGTGTGGTAGCGCGAGATGAAGCTGCAATTGGTCGACGGTGTAGGTTACAGTGCTTATCTGTGGGCCAGCAGGACCACAAGTCGCCAGTGCAGCCGTGCGATACTGCGTTAGCAGGGCCTGCACACGCCCCTGTAGATACCGGTTCATGGACTTTACCCTTCTTGCTGACTGGCATATGCCGACATGAAGAAGTCAACCACCCGTTGTTCGTAGGCGCTGGGCTGGCTACCGAAGCCACCAGTGTGCCCTGCATTAGGAATGATCCAGAGTTCGCCGCGAGAATCCACGATGGATTGAAACAGCTCGTTGTAGGCGATTTCATCCTCTATGGTCCCGGCGGCGATGAAAAGGAATCGCGTGCTGCTTGCTTGCAGCGAATCTACAATGGTGGGGTGGGGCGGAGCATCCTGGGTAAACACAGCCGCCATAAACGAGAAGATGTGGCTGACCATGCTGCGATGAAATGGACGATTTGTGGGCAGGCTGGTGTATTCATCGACGGAGCGATACGTTGCGCCTTCACTGACGATGGCTTCGATCTCTGGGTAGTCGGATGCTGCACCGAGCAGGACTTCGCCGCCCATTGATAGACCCATGCCGCCGATCCGCTCGACAGTGGCCTGCGCGGAGAGGAACTCTACCGCCGCGCCGACATCCACCGTGCCCTTCCAGCCGAGTCGGTTGATCTGTCCTTCGCTGGCTCCATGCCCGCGCAGATCCAGTGCCAGTACGCCAAAGCCGTGATTGCGCAGCATGACGCTGTGTTGGCGCACGTCCTCGCGTTGGTTTCCACTTCCGTGCAGCAGGATGATGGCAGTGCCGTTCTGCGGTGCGGCGTACCATGCCGCCAGCCGCACATCATCACGTGCAGTCAGAATGACCCCCGTGAAGCCAGTGGGCGGCTCCCCGGTGTGCTCGCCCGTCGGCAGGGTGACACCAACCGCCATCATCGTAGGAAACACGAAATATATAGCGACTAGCAGCAAGACAATTACAGCCATGAAAATACGAATAATGTGCTTCCGTGTGACAAAAAGGTGTTTCATGAGTCTCATCCTTTAGTGATCATCAGTGGATGGAGGCGATGAAGCTCTCAATGAATGCATCAGTCCATTCGGATGCGGGTTGGTTGATGACCAGAAGAGCGGTGCCGCTGCGCCCTTGAAATACCAGATTCGCCGAGCGGTACAACACACCCTCGCCGTTGATGCGCTCACTGACAGTAAGCGTCGCAGGATGGTCACGTATGATAAGTTGGCCGGTGCTGATTAGCGTGGCGTCGCCCCAATCATCATGGCGACCGGTGCTAGGGATGTACCCCGCCAGCACAGTATCCTCATGGAAAACTCCGTCCGGTGCCTGCATAAATGACAGGTGTGTCTGTCCATCAGCGGAGATATACGTGGCGATGGCGTAATCCAGTGCTTCCACCACGTAATCCGTCTCATAGCCAAGAGGGAGGTCAAAGTCTGCGATCCGATGAGCGACCGCATCGACGCGATTGGGATTGGTTATGATCTGTCGGACTGCGACGATTACGCCGGTGCCAAGTATCAGCGTCACGGCGATCACAACACTCAAGTTTTTGTTCATGATTTGTCTCTTTCTCGAATAGTGCGAACGAACTATCTTCAAGATAGTCGTAAACCACCAGGGGATGTCATCCACCAGAAGTTAGATTTGGGGTGTGATAGTGGGAGGGAAGGATGCAGGCCGTTTGTGACCACAGTCTGGGTTTATGCCCACGCCGTAAGTCACTATTAGACTCAAGGTGGGGTATGCTTGTCGCCTACATTGGCCCGGTTGGACGTCTTATTTGTTGGCGACTCAATCAGACAGGATGTTGAGGCTGCGTGCTCTGTTGACCGCTTCGGTGCGGTTCTGGGCGTCCAGCTTGTTCATAATGTGATGGATGTGGCTCTTTACCGTGCCAAGGCTGAGAACAAGCACATCGGCGATGTCGTTATTGCTGGCTCCGGTAGCGATATGGCGCAGTACCTCAATTTCGCGTTCAGTGAGTAGATCGGCGGGGTGCTGCGAGCGCTCCATGCTCGTGGCGATGTCCAGCAGATACGCGGCGTAGTCGGCGACGACGTCCTGCTGAATGGCGTCGCGGAGCAGATTAAGCATAAATGGCCCTTCATCGAGTAAGGGGCGTACGATTCCCTGGGCGCGGGCCGGAACCAGAACGTGCTCAATGGCCTCTAGCGCTGCTGTGCCATTGCCAGCCCTTTGATACGCTGCTGCCCGCAGTATCTCGGCATTCATGACGCTTCCATAGCGATCGGCGGCATCCGCTTCGGCGACAATCGTTGAAAGCAGCGACAAGGCCCGTGAGTAGTCGTCCTGTGCCAACCAGACCCGCGCCATGGTCAGGTTCTCGAAATCCTGATGATAACTGGCTGGTTCTGCCTGTGCATACTGTTCGGCCCATTCGACGGCGGCACCGACCTGGTTGGATCGCAATTTCAAACGTGCTTCTGCCGCAGCGATGATTCCGATCATCATCGGGCTTTGGAACCCACGTGCGAACCCCCATGCCTGGGCGATACTGGCTTCTGCTTCCTCGATGTCGTTCCGGGCCAGCATCACATTCGCCAATGAAACGAACGCGGACCAGAGAATATCGGGAATGTTACCCCGTCGCGCCAGCGAGATCGCCTCGCGCAGCAGGGCCTCAGCTTCAACGATCTGATTACGTTCATAGTGCACCTGAGCCAGCGGCACCATAATCGTACTGAGGGGCGGAATCTTCTGACTGTACTTTGCCAACACCTGCTCGCAGCGCTCCTGAACGAAAGTCGATTCTCCGGCCAGCAGGTCAATCTGCGCGAGATAGGAGTGGGCATCCAGCGTTAGATAGGGATGATCGACCTGGCGCGCCAGTTCCAACGCCGACTCATAGGCTTGCCGAGCTGATGGGACATCACCAATTAAGTAGCGGATGAAAGCGCTCGTGTTGGCGATTCGCACCTGGTCTAGCTCATCGACCGCGTCGCGCAGGTCAGCCGCCTGCTCGATCCACCGCACTGCGGTGCTGACTTCACCGCGATAAGCGGCTAAGGTCGCCTGATAATTGGCGCTGATGGCCTGTAATGCCTCCTTTTCGGCGAATTGATTGCTATGTTTATTGAGCGCATCGGAAGCAAGCTGAACATAGTCCTGCGAGCGTTCCGCATCGCCCGTCAAATAGAGTGCGCGAGAAAAATACAGGCATAGGCGCGGATGCTGTTCTAGCTGATCGTGCGGGAAAAGCTCCAGCCAGCGAACCACCGTCATAATCTCGCCATGTGCAGTGAGTGCTGCCCACGCCCAATCGGTAATGAGAGCTGCTGCGTAATCGTAATCTTGCCCGGCTAGTGCATATTGCACTGCCTCGACGACCTGTTCCTGGGCTGCAAACCACCTTGCCGCCCGCCGATGCTGTTCGAGATAGTACGAGCGATCCTTCATCTCAAGGTACTGACGCAGGAAATCGGCGAAAAGATGATGGTAGCGGTAGATCAGCTCGGTATCTGACAACGGAATGACGAACAGACTCTGGGCAGCGAGTTGGTTCAAAAGCAGCGGTGCGTTGGACGGGCCTGTTACCGTCTGGCATAGATCGGGAGTCAGCTGGTTCAGGACGCAGGTATCCAACAGGAAATTGCGGAGATGCTCTGGCTGCCGGTCGAGAATCTCCTGAGCGAAGTAGTCAAAGAGTTGCCGCCGTGACTGCGAGAACCGGGCGAGCTGCT
Organism: Anaerolineae bacterium; assembly: GCA_019912985.1. Lineage (GTDB taxonomy): Bacteria > Chloroflexota > Anaerolineae > Aggregatilineales > Phototrophicaceae > JAIOHN01. The sequence continues at coordinate 7,152 of JAIOHN010000883.1, forward strand.
GCATCAACCCAGTATCATTCGCATGTGGTTGACTCATCAGGATGAGTGTCAGTGCCGCTGCCCAGCCTTCGGTCGTCCTCTCCAGTTCAGTGACCGTGTTTCGAGTGGGATTCCAGCCCAGCGAGGTACTCAGCCAGCTATGCATCTCATGGGTGTTGAATCGCAGATCATGCATACGAATTTCAGTGATCCCGCCCCGCACGCGCAACCGTGCCAATTGCAGTGGTGGATCGGCGCGTGTGCCGATTGCCAATCGCATGTTCGGTGGCATGTGATCGACCATGCGCCCGATCGCATCGTGGATACCCGGTTCGGTAATGAGGTGGTAGTCGTCAAGGATCAGCACGGTTGGTGCTTCAGCAGCGTTCACCGCATTGAGTATCTGATCGACTGCATCCTGGAGATGGGTGTGCTCGTCGTGATCCGATAGCGACGAGAAGATCGCATCATGTCTCCGAAATGTCTCCAACAGGTAGGCTGAGAAGCGTGCCGGGTCATTATCGCGTTCATCGAGCGCGTACCATGCGATCAACACACCTTTTTCCTGCAAACCGTGTGCCCACTGGATCAAGGCCGTCGATTTGCCAAATCCAGCCGGAGCTGATACCAACACCAGTAGGGTTGTGGGATCCGCCTCAATCTGGGCCGGAATGCGTTCACGTGTTACATATCCGCTACGAAGTGGTGGCACCTGGATTTTGGTCCGCAGGAGTGCTGGCATACGCTCATTTATTCGTTGTCTTTGTCATTCGATACGATTGTATCAGATCAGCTTTTGCGCGGCAGGATGCGGCTGTTCTCATTCAGAAAGACTGCCTACTCGAGCAGGCAGTCTCTGCTAAATATGTTTTGGGGTACTAAGTACCTAACCAGTCAATTACTTGTTGGATGTGACTGAGCATATGGTCGGCGTGTTGAGCGTCAATATGCTTGCCTTTCTGTGCTGCGACCTGATTAGCAAGTGCACCAAGAATGTTTATGGCCTGGGCCGGTTGGCCGCGATCCAGTGCTGCCTGGGCCGCGTCCAGCTTGGCAAACAGGCTGTTGGCAATCCCTGCGTTATCAATATGCCCTGCGCTAACCCCATGTTCTACGCAGTGGAGCAGTTCGGCAATAGTCGGACCGTCGTGCGGACAATCATGTGGTGTTTCCTGTGCGAGAGCAGGAACGGTCACTGACAGCAACAAAGTGATAAGTAATAACATCAGCCAGTTTTTCATCATTTGTTTCTCCATCTCCATCAAATTCGTGAAGCCTTTGGCCGCACGTTGACAAGAATCTAACAGCGTTCTTCAGACAGGAAACGCGCCATTTGGCGCATACGCGGAAACACGCCATGTAGTGCATCCTGATTTGGCTGATTCGGGGCATTTCCAGGCCTCTGGCAGAGAAGGTCTCGTTACTGTCAGCTGCGGATGGAAGCGTGATCGATCTGACGTGTGGGACACGTAGGCGGTTTATCTGTGAAAAAGCCCCTGGTTCTGGTGGAATCCATTATCATGTGTGCGAGGCGATTCGTATCTGCCATAACCGCAGTGTTACCGTTTGTATGCAACCCGGCTTCAGATTGTCTAAGCTGGGTTCAGTTGCGATACCTTAAAGGAATTATGCAGACAATAGAGTAATACCTGATTGGCAAAAAGTCTGTTGACCAACACGCCTGACAATGATAATGTCCACCTGAGTAAGTAAAAGGCTGATGACCATGGTTCGAAAAAGTCCCAACATCTGTCCTCAATGTGGCACACCAGGGCATAGCGTTGATAACGCAACCATCAAGTGTTTGATCTCGACCAGTCTGCATCGTGTTGAGAATGTCAAACATTATTTTTGTCCTGATGCTGGATGTTCTGTTGTCTATTTTGCCGAAGATGGCTCTCATTTGTTCTTGACCGAGGATTTAAGAGAGAGGGTATATCAAAAAGAGCCGAACTCTGATGATGTCTTGGTATGCTATTGCTTTCTCCATACGCTAGGTGGTATTCGCTCCAGCATTACTGACGATGGGCAAAGTTCGATAATTGATGACATCAAGTACGGCATTCAACAGGGTCACTGTGCCTGTGACTGGCGAAATCCTGAAGGTAAATGTTGCCTTGGTAATGTGGTCAGCATTGTGAAGGCTGGCAATGTTTCGTAGGGATCAGGTCGCGCGGTTTACGGGACAGAGGATTACTTAAAGTAAGGCAGCGGTCAATGTAACCAGACTACCAATAGAACAGCGAGAATACCAGCGGCAGGTCACAGAAGCCGCACGCGCTGGATAAAAAAACGGGGTGGAAAGCCACCCCGGCTACCTTTACGTATTATGTGAGGCTAGGCTTCAGCCGGTGCGTAGTCGATGTCCTTCAGTGTCGCGACGATGGTGTTCCAGTTTGCTGGGTCTTCCCATTCAACCGTGACCGCTTTCGACTGCACTTCACCCTTGACGTGTTTCACCCCGGCCAAAGCACCTAACTCATTTTCGATGGTGCTGACGCAGCCACCACAGCCGATATTAGGTACATGGAAGGTCTTCTTCTCCATATCTATTGCTCCTACTTTGCACTGTAAACTACTTTAGTTTCCGGTCGAGCATAGTGTATCATTGTCCTATAGTGTATGGATGCGCCATATGGCGCGTTCGTGAACGCTGCATTTCAAATAGGATAGAGTAAAAACCAATAGCGAAAGGGAACCGGCATGGTCAGCGTACTGCTGGTTGAAGATCACAAAATCGTGCGTCAGGGGACTCGGCTCTATCTTGAGAGCGAGGGGGTGAAGGTCCTCGGTGAAGCGACCAATGGACGTGAGGCGGTGGCAATGGCGCGAGAACTCAACCCAGATGTTGTCATTATGGACATTCACCTGCCGGAACTGACTGGTGTGGAGGCGACCCGGCGTATTCGCCACGAGAACGACGATATTCGTGTGTTGGTGCTGACAGCTTATGATGAAGCCTCATATATCCGCGCACTGCTGGATGCGGGTGCGGACGGGTTTGTCCTCAAAACGGCGGAACTGTCTACCTTATATCAGGCGCTGCAAGAAGTTGCTATCGGGCGCAAAGCCTTTGACGCCCAGACTCTGGAACGGGCTGCGCAGCACCAGCAGGATTTCCAGAGTCAGGTGGAGGGCCTGACCGATCGTGAGATTGAGGTCTTGCAGCAGGCTGGTCATGGCCTGACAAACAAAGAAATCGGCAGCAAGTTGTTCATCTCCGACCGCACCGTTCAGGGTCACCTCAAGAACATTTACCAGAAACTGGCTGTTGCCACGCGGACCGAAGCGGTAGCCTTGGCCTTGAAACATGGCCTGATCACCCTGAGCGAAGGGGAGACTGCATGAGTCATTTCCTTGAGATGTGTACCGTTGTACTGGCTTTGCTTCTGGTAAGTAACCTATGGTTTCTGCAGCGTGTGCTCAACCCGCTGCGACAGCTCTGCATACAGGCAAAGCAGCTGGCTCAAGGCGATTTTGACTCGTTCGAGCAGCCTTCCGGCGGGATACCTGAAGTCGAATCGCTGCGGCGCACGATGGCAGGCATGGTACGGCATGTCCGCCGTGCTCAGGAACACAGCTATGTCTACGCAGAAGTGTTGGCGAATGGGCAGGAGGCGGAGCGTGCGCGTATTGCCCGCGATCTGCACGACCAGACGGTGCAGTCCCTGGTGGCGATTGGACAGAGTATTGAGATGGCACAAAAGTGGATCGAGACGGACCCGACCCGCGCATCAAGTATGCTCAAGGCAGCACGCGCCCAGTCCCTGGAGACGATCAGTGAACTTCGCGACTTGATCGGTGATCTGCGCCCACCTGCACTGGACGAACTTGGTCTGATTGCCGCGCTGGAACTCCAGGCGGATCGCTATGCCAGCCTGCCGGTCACCATTGAAGTCGAGGGTGCAGAGCATCGACTGCCAGAAACGCATGAGCTGGCGCTCTTCCGCAGCGTCCAGGAAGCACTGATTAACGCCTGCCGCCACAGTCATGCCACGAAGGTCGACATCAAAGTAATTTACGAGTCGACTGGTATCCGGTTGACGATCACTGATAATGGAATGGGCTTCACACCACCGAAGCATTTTGAAGATCTGATTGCCAACGAACATTACGGTCTGCTGGGCATCCACGAGCGGATTCAGCAGTTGGATGGCAAAGTGAAAGTCACCAGTGAAAAGACTGTGGGTACAACAGTGGATATTTACCTGCCCGCAGATAACTTCCACCAGCCCGAAGACGCCGTCCGGGACCCGGTCTGCAGCGCCGTGATTGAGCCCAATCAGGCTTACGGTAGCACCGTATATGAGGGGCAGACCTACTATTTCTGCTGCCCCGTTTGCCAGGGTGCTTTCCAGAGGGAGCCGGAAACCTATCTGGAACCAGAATTCGCAGTCACTAATTCCCTGACCTGATGACTACTCTGCTTGTCGTCGATGATGAGGAAAGCATCCGGCAACCCGTAAGCGCTTATCTCGAAGCAGAGGGCTACACGGTCTATACCGCATCGAATGGTCAGGAAGCCCTGCGCCTTTTCCAGCGCTACAAACCTCAATTCGTGATTCTGGATGTCATGTTGCCGGGCATGGATGGCTTTGAGGTGCTACAGCGCATCCGCCGTGAATCCGATGCCTACGTCTTGATGCTGACGGCGAAGTCTGAAGAAGCGGATCGCATCGTGGGCCTAACGATGGGCGCAGATGACTACGTGACCAAACCTTTCAGCCCGCGCGAGCTGGTGGCACGGGTCAAGGCCATCCTACGACGCGAACGCAGTGTCTCCACCGAAGCCGGCAGCCTGAACTTCGCTCACGTTCGCATTGACATCCAGCGCCATGCGGTCTGGCGCGACGAGCAGGAAATCGAGCTGACAGCCCTGGAGTTTGAACTTCTCAAAACACTGGCAACTTATCCGGGCATGGTGCTGAGTCGGGCGCAGCTCCTCGAAAAAGTCTGGGGTTACGATTTCTATGGTGACGAACGGGTCGTCGACGTTCACATTGGTCGCATTCGCCAAAAGTTGGAAGTAGATCCGGCAAACCCGCAGTACGTACAGACAGTGCGCGGTGTCGGTTACAAGTTTGAGGATGATCTCTTATGAGTTTGGGCTGGAAACTGTTCATATCCTATCTGGTTGTGATCGTGGTCGGCGCAGTAGTCATAGGGGTCTCTACATTATCGATAGGACCGGTTACCTTTGCGCAGCATCTGGAAGAGATGCGCGGCATGATGAGGCCGATGATGAGCGGCAGTATGGCACAACTTGAACAAGCCTTGACCGACAACTTCCGCCAATCAGTCAACAGCACGTTGCTGGTGTCAATCCTTGCCGCATTAGGTGCTGCCGGTATCGTCAGCGCTTATGTTACGCGGCGTATCGCACGGCCGATTCGCCAGACGGTGCGGGTTAGCGAACGCATCGCTAATGGGCATTACGAGGAACGGCTGGCGGCCTACAGTAATGACGAATTGGGTGATTTGACCCGGAGCTTCAACCGAATGGCTGCAGCCCTGGCTGAAACGGAGGCTGTGCGTCAGCAGTTGATCGCTGACATCAGCCACGAACTCAAGACACCGCTGGCAGGCATTCAAGCCTACATGGAGGGCTTGCAGGATGGCATCATGCAGCCCCAACCAGAGACTTACCAACAGGTCCAGCGTGAAGCCGCGCGATTGCAGCGGCTGGTCCGGGACCTGCAGGAACTCTCGCGGGCTGAATCAGACCAGATCGAGTTAGAGCTTGCGACCTGCGGCGCATCTGAGCTAATAAGCACAGCTACCGATTGGATACGACCTCAGTTTGAAGACAGTGATGTTGAACTGCGCCTTGACCTGCCGCAGCAAGCTGTCACCGTGCTTGCTGATCCAGACCGGGTTCGCCAGGTGCTGCTCAACCTGTTGGGCAACGCCCTGCAATACACGCCGTCGGGCGGCCAGGTGACAGTGGGTTGGCGACTGGCAGGCACAGATTTGCGTTTTTCAGTTCAAGATTCAGGCATAGGACTGGCGACATCCGATCTGGAACGTATTTTTCAACGCTTCTACCGCGTGGATAAGTCACGTGCACGGGCCAGCGGCGGCAGCGGTATCGGTCTGACTATCTCCCAGGCCATCATTCGGGCGCACAACGGCAGGCTCTGGGCAGAAAGCGCCGGTCCGGGCCAGGGCAGTACGTTCTACTTTACGCTCCCCCGCGCCGACTGAATCTTCAACTTCATCAAATTGTCATAATTGCGTCATACAGACGTCAAACAGGTTTGCCATATTGAGCATCAGTTGAGACCAAAGAGGTGAATTGATGCATGGATTTGGCATGTGGGGCAGTGGCATCTGGATGATTGTGTTCTGGGTCGCGGTTGTTGGGTTGGCCATATGGTTCTTGCGCAGCCTGTTTTCTCAGCAATCACAAAGCGATTCTCAGGTGCGCTCGCCCAAGGAAATTGCCAAGGCCCGTTATGCAAGCGGCGAGATTTCACGCGACGAATATCAGGAAATTCTTTATAACTTGAAGGAGAAAAACAATGAAACGGCTGTCTAGAAACTCACTTATCGCAATCATTATCCTGGCACTGCTGGCTGCCGGAGTGTTGGCGACTTCAGCACAGGGACCGAATGATCCACCCTGTGGCTTTGACGACGTGTTCGGCGGGATGATGGGTCGCGGCATGTATGGACGTGGCTTCTCCGAGGATTGCGCCGAACAGGGTTACTTCGGCATGGGTATGATGGGTGGCATGATGGGCCGTTCATATGGCCCCATGATGCACAATATGATGGGCTTCAATCAGTCTGTCATGCGCTTTGGCCCTGGAAGTGGCATGATGGGCGCATGGACACCACCGTCAGATCTCGCGCCTACCAGCGGAACACTCAGCCTGGACCTAGCCACCGAACTGGCTGAAGCCTATATTGCTGCCTGGGAAAGTGAGCAACCGCTGGAACTGGCCGAAGTCATGCAGTTCAGCAACCACTTCTACGCCCAGGCCCGCGAAGTCGAGACCGGGCAAGGTGCGTTTGAATTTCTCATCGACTCGCAATCAGGCGTCGTCGTTGGCGAACCAGGCCCCAATATGATGTGGAATCTCCGTTATGGCATGATGGCGCGTGGCATGGGCCTATATCGTCCAACAGATGGCGGCGACGATATGTTGGTGACACCGGTGCAGGCAACTGAACTGGCCCAGCTTTACCTGGATGAAGTCCTGCCGGGTACACAAGCCAGTAACGAAGTGGATACCTTCTACGGTTACTACACGCTACATATCCTGCAAGACGGCGAAACTATCGGTATGTTGAGCGTCAACGGTTATAATGAGCAGGTCTGGTTGCATCACTGGCATGGTGAATTTATTGATGCGACCGAGCACGAAGCATAGCTTGTAGCAATCCGAATGAATAGCTGGTTGGGCTTCTACCAACCAGCTATTTTTGTTGTAACACGCCAAATGGCGCATATACGGCACGTTGTTCTCGGGTACTGTTGAGGATAATGGATTCTTCACAGATACGTATGAAATGAGTTGCCAAATGCACGGTGCCCCCTCGATACGGCAGTTGATGGATGAAGCCCAGGAGTGGTATTGCAAAGGTCATATTGATTGTGCTGTCATGATCTGGCAGCAGGTACTGACGATTGCACCGGACATGGCGATGGCTCGGGCCAACCTGGGTATTGTTTATGTCAAACGGGGCCAGTTCCACGCCGCCCTGCGCGAATTGACGGTTGCGCTACGACAGAATGGGGGACTGGGCGCAGCATGGCAGGCTGCGGGTGTCGCTTATCTGAGGTTGGGACAAAATCACAAAGCGCTTGCCGCTCTTGATAAGGCTATTTTCTTGCAGCCTGATGAATGGCAGGGCTTCTACCATCGGGCTTATGTTTATGGCCTACTTAAGAATTTCGCGCTTGCCTTGAAAGACTATACCCGGGTGTTAAGTATGCACCCACATTCACAGGATGCGCTCAACAATCGTGGCAACATCTTCATGGACCTGGGGCGACATTCTGAGGCTGTTGCGGATTTTACTACCCTCATCGACTACTGGCCTGACGATGCATTGGCATACTACAATCGGGCTCTGGCCCATGTTGGGATGGGAGACTTGCGGCAAGCCGCCTGGGACTTCACCCTGGCCTGTGATCTGACCCCCATCTTTCTGGAAGCCCACTACAATTTGGCCTGTGTGCATGCCCGAATGGGTAACTTCGAACAAGCACAAGTAGAGCTACAAGTGGCAGAAAATCTGGATAATAAAGTTGGGACCCGGGCTGCAAATGACCCGGATTTATCGGTTCTTTTTGCTTGACCAAAGACGTGGTTAGATCGAGGGGATTGGCATATGTTTTCGAGGAGTTTTTGGGTTCTCACGGTACTGCTGACAGTTATATTTGTCTTTTCTTTAAGTGGCGCGGTTACAACGCTAGCTCAGGAAGAAGGTGCTTGTGATATTGACGCGTTGATCGAACACCAGCAGGAACACGCTGCTACCCTCGATAGTCTGGAGCACATGCTTCACGATGATCTCAATTCAGCGCTCGAAACTCTCTATGTCACTGGGATCGCTTATCAGGCACTAGCAGTCGATTGTGGTTACGATCGCCTTGAAGAAGCTGCTGCCGAACACGCCGCCGAACATGCTGACGAGGATCACGACGCTGTGGCGATCCGCGAAGCTGCGATGTTGGTCGGTAACCCGGAAAATGGTGAGGTGCTGTTCAACGA
>JAIOHN010000884.1 GCA_019912985.1 Anaerolineae bacterium
ATTCATGCGGGTATTATAGTGCGAAATGGAATCAAAAACCGGGGCAGCAATAGCACTGCCCCGGCAGGATGTTCAGGGTCTATGGTCGGGCAATCAGAATTTCGGCGTGCCCACCCAATCGTCAATCTGGCGGTTAATTTCTTCCTTCGCCAATCCATAGCGCTGTTGCAGGCGGCCAACCAGGATGTCGCGGTTGCCCCTGATCTGTTCCAGATCATCATCCGTCAGCCTGCCCCACTGGGTGCGCACCTGACCCTTTATTTCCGTCCATTTTCCGGCAATCTGATCCCAGAGCAGCGCATTCATCACGCGATCAGCCATTGGTTTTCTTCTCCATGCTCGTTATGGATTACAACCCACCGATGCCCCTACCCTATCACCGGTTGTGTAAAATTTACGCAAGGGATAAGTTAAGCGGATGTCAGAGCAACATTGGAATACCGGTTCGCTGTCACTGCGGGCGTGGCCCTAACTGGCTGGGTTCAAGGTTCGCTTTGGCCTCCAGCAAAATGCCACCCTCAACAATTTGCGGCGCGGAACCCTGTTTGCGCGGTTCCAGGACCAGATGCCGCAGCAGGATCGAAATGACGCCAGAGATGGGCACGGAAATCAACGCGCCGACGACTCCGCCAACGGCGAAACCGATGAACAGGACGACAATAATCAGGATGGGATTCAGGCCGACGCTGCGCGACATCACCCGCGGCGTCAGGTAATGGGTTTCGATCTGCTGGACGCCGACAAAGGATAAAATGGCGAACAACGCGTGGATGGGCGAACTCAGTAAGGCAAGGAGTGTCGCCGTAATCGCGCCGATGTAACCGCCAATGATAGGTAAGGCGGTTGTGATGCCGACGATAAAGCCTAATGTGACGGCATTGGGCACGCCCAGCAGCGCCAGAATAATGAAATTGGCAACACCCACAAAGGTCGCCACCAGCACCACGCCGCTGATATAAGCACCGAGCGAGGTTTCAATTTCCTCGATGATCTCGGCCACACGCGGGCGCTGCCCGATGGGAAAAAGTGCCTGCATATATTCGACGGCCTGGTCGCGCGAAGTCAGCCAATAGACGCCCATAACGACCATGAGGATGAAATCCCCTGCCAGACCACCGGCTTCGCCAGCGGCAGCGGGCAGTGCGGCGGTAATGTCGTCGACGATGTCCGAAACGGTGCCCCGAATGGAGGTGGGATCAAAAAGCGTAATGTCCTGTCCGGTGCGGGATTCGATTTGCTGCTCGAACCAGTTCTGGGCAATAATGATCCGCGAGGCCAACCCCTGTTCGTTGTTGATATAACTTGTAAACTGGTTGATGGCGGGTGGCAGCACGACCACACTGAGCAGGAATAAAGTCAGCCCGATCAAGCCGTAGACTGTCAGGATGGCAATGCCTTCGGGGAACCGCCAGCGTTGCAGGCGCAGCACTGCCGGACGGATCGCTGAGGCGACAATAATAGCGATAAGCAGGACAATTAGAATGCGAACGCTGAGGAACAATATGTAAGCCGCAGCGAGCGTCAGAATAACGGTGACGGTATTACGAAAGGTCTGCTGTACGGTCATATTTTTATCCGGTTGGCAAACAAACGAGTTGTGATTTCACTGCCAGCATAAGAGTTTAAATTATAGAAATGCGTAAGAATTGCATTTGCGCCGCATAGGAGCGGCAGTCGTGGGGGCGCGGTAAATACACCAAAGCAGCGCCATTGTCAGCGCTGAAGGAAACGCCGCCGTTCGGTCACTCAGGGGCGTTGGAGCAGTTCTTCCCGGCTGACGCGCAGGGTCACACGATTTCCTTCAACCGACTGAATCTGGTTGGGAAAGATGTAGCGGTCTGCGTTCGATATTCCGGGCGCATCAAGACGGATAAACCCGTACAGGAGCAGCCGCTCGCGCAGGAGGTCAGGCACTTCGTCCGGCGCAAAAACATCCCGTTCACTTTCGAGAAGCCACTCACTCTGGTTCTGATCCGTTCCATAGGCATGAGACGCTCGTCTGGTCGGGCGCAAAGGGTCTTCATCACCCAATTGTACGTAGTCTACCATGCCGATTTGATTCTGTGTCTGGTCGTAGACTGCCATCCCTCTCTGAATTTTCGACAATAGAATATTCATCCCAGACTCCATCCCTTCTCCCATTCGGTTACACCCTACACAGGATTTGTAAAAACGACGTAAAAATGGGGATGGGGTGGACTATAGTTCTAATGGCTGCAAAGGTTTTGTGATGTGCGGTTGTTAGTCAGGAAAGGTCACAAACCCTGCCTGTGGAGAATTCAGCCTAAGATCCGTTTGAAGAGGGCAACGAGTTTGCGTTCTTCGGCTTCCCATGTGAATATGTTTTGTGCTTGTTGGACATTGGTGCGATATAGCTGCTGGTTTTCCGGCTGCAAAATGCTCACTATTGCCTCAGCGAGCAATTTCGGATTGGACGGATCACATACTATACCGAGGTTATATTTACGCATGACTCGGGCCGCCGCCGTCGTGGGACTGCAAACGATAGGCAAACCCGCCGTCACCGATTCAAAAAATTTATTCGCCATTGTTAGGTCATAGTGCAGTGGTTGAGAAGCGACCAGCACGACAGAAGCATCGGCCTGGGCTAAAGTTGGGGCGACACTGTCGGGCGGCACAGGCGGAACAATCAGCATACGGTCATTGACACCGAGTTCAGTCGCCTGACGAAGCAAAGATTGTTTAAGCGGCCCACTGCCCATTAAAATCAGCGCTATGTCATCTGGCCAGTAGACCATTGATGCAATCAGTTCTTCCAGATGGCGATTGTGATAGAGTCCCCCGCTATGGACAACTTTTTTGCGATTCCCAATATCGTAAGTTGCCGCGGGCGGACCTAGCCGCCGTACATCTACGGTATTGAGCAAGGCAAGTGGACGCGGAATCGCTAACGTTTTCATCATCCAATCGGCTGACTCGTCGCTTGCCGTAATCACTGCCACGGCACGCCGAGCCAGGATTTTTTCTAGCGGACGCATCAATTGAATGACATGTTTAAGTGGGTAGCGACTTTCAGGCGACCAACGGTCAAAGAATAACTCGTGCGAATCGTAAATGACGG
>JAIOHN010000087.1 GCA_019912985.1 Anaerolineae bacterium
ATGGCCCCGCGCCAGCGCATGGATATTCTGCAAACCAGCGAGGAAAGCTACGACGAGGTGATGGCGGTTAACCTGAAGGGGCCGTTTTTCCTGACTCAGGCAGTCGCCCGCAACATGATCGAGTTGATCAAGGATGGCAAGATCGAGCAGGGGCAAATCATCAACATCGGCTCGATGAGTGCTTACACCAGCAGCCCCAGCCGCAGCGAATACTGCCTATCGAAAGCCGGTATGGGCATGATGACGCTGCTGTTTGCCGACCGGCTGGCAACCGAAAATATCAATGTCTATGAAGTGCGGCCCGGCATCATCTCCACCGACATGACCAGCGTCGTCAAGGAGAAATACGACAAGCTGATCGGCGAAGGGCTGACTCCGATCCGCCGTTGGGGTGAGCCAGATGATGTCTCCAAAATCATCGTGGCGATTGCCGAAGGCTACCTGCCCTACTCAACCGGCGAGGTCATCAATGTGGATGGTGGCATCCACTTCCAGCGATTGTAGTGCGACATTTTTAGAGAAAGTTTTCATTGAACGGATGGTAAATGATGGCACAGCATTATAAGCGCATCGCCCAACTACGCACGGCGGAACAATTCGCCGCGCATTTGCAGGAGATCGGCGCGGCGCTGGATTTTGATACGGAACTCCAAACTGCACCGGAGTCTCCCCTGGCACAGCCGTACACAGTTCATAACTTCACGATTGGCAATCGCTGGTGTGTGCTGCCGATGGAAGGCTGGGATGGCACACCGGATGGTCATCCTTCGGAACTCACCGTGCGGCGTTGGGAACGTTTTGGTCTGAGCGGGGCCAAACTCATCTGGGGCGGCGAAGCAGTCGCTGTGCGGCATGATGGCCGCGCCAATCCTAACCAGCTACGTTTAGATGTGGATACGCTCCAGTCCATCGGCGGGCTACGGGAAACGCTGATCAAAACGCACGAGGCGCATTATGGCAGCAGCGATGATCTGTTCATCGGCCTGCAACTGACACATTCGGGACGCTTCTGCCGCCCGAACGACAAAAAGCGGCTGGAACCGGCGACGCTCTACCGCCATCCCCTGCTCGATCCAAAGTTCGGCATCCATGATGACTCGACCCTGATGAGTGACGATGATATTGATCGCCTGATTGAGGACTTCATCCGTGCGGCGAAACAGGTGCAGCAGCTTGGTTTTCAGTTTGTGGATGTCAAGCATTGCCACGGCTACCTGGGTCATGAATTCCTGAGCGCGATGGACCGTGAAGGCAAGTATGGCGGCAGCTTCGAGAATCGCACCCGATTTCTGCGCAATATTGTTGAAGGCATCCGCACGGAAGCACCAGGGCTGCATATTGGTGTGCGCCTGAGCGCCTTCGATTGGATTCCATTCAAGCCCGGCGATGATGGTACGGGTCAGGCAGAGCAATACGAGAATGGAAATTATCCCTACGCTTTCGGTGGCGATGGCACGGGTACCGGTATCGACCTGAGTGAACCCTCGCGCTTCCTCAGTTTGCTTGAGGAACTGGGCATCAAGCTGGTGTGCATCACGGGCGGCAGTCCCTACTATGTGCCGCACATCCAGCGCCCGGCGCTGTTCCCGCCATCAGATGGCTACCAGCCGCCAGAAGACCCGCTGGCCGGAGTTGCGCGCCAGATTCAGGCAACCGCCAGCCTCAAAGCACAGCATCCCGATCTACTGATTGTCGGCTCCGGTTATTCGTATTTGCAGGAATGGCTGCCCTATGTGGCACAGCACGCGGTCGGCCATGGTCTGACGGATTTCGTCGGCGTCGGGCGGATGGTGCTGGCTTACCCCGATCTGCCCGCCGATGTATTGGCCGGGAATAAGTTGAAGCGTAAGCTGTTCTGCCGTACCTTCAGCGACTGCACCACTGCACCACGCAACGGGCTGGTTTCCGGCTGCTATCCACT
>JAIOHN010000885.1 GCA_019912985.1 Anaerolineae bacterium
CTGCGCGCCGAGCACGGTCGCCCGCCGCGCGCCGTGAACTTCGTCTCCGGCCCCTCGCGCACCGCCGACATCGAGCAGACCGTGACGATGGGCGCGCACGGGCCGTATCGGGTGCATATCATCCTGGTCGGCGCATAGTGCCCGTCATTCCCGCGTAGGCGGGAATCCACGCCTACAGCGCAGCGATGAAATCTTCCGGTGTGACGTCGGCTTGACGCAGGATTCCGGCGAGCGTGCCGACTTTGATCTCGCCGTGCATGGGGACGACGCAGCCTTTCGAACCGCGGCGCATGATGACGTGACTACCCGATTGACGGAGCTTCTCGAAACCCAGGCGCTGTAGCGCCCTTACTGCCTCCGCTCCCGAAACGTGCGGAAGTTTAGGCATGCGCCGGCACGCTGAACATCGTTATCAGGGGATGTCCGCCTGCGGGCAAGGGAAACTCGGACAGATAGAGCGTGGTCGCCTCCTGCAGATTGGCAATAGCCTCTTCAACCGTTTCGCCCTGAGTGGTGGTTCCGGTTTCAGGATTCAGCGCAACATAGCCGCCTTCTTCGGCGGGAGTAAGCACGGCGGTTAGTTCCATGGTATGCCTCCTGTTTCGACAGCCAATTGTCGCTCAATCCAGGCAGCGATGCTTGTTCTTGTTGTTGGCGGATTTCCGCCGTCCTGCAGCGACTGACTTTTCCCGGAATCGAACTTGAGCGGCAGCTACCGCGTGCGATAGCTCGCGTGGCAGGCCACGCAGTTGCCCGTCAGGTTCGGCAGCAGCGCCAGGGCGCGCTCGCGGTCTCCGCTCGCCGCGGCCGCGGCGAACTCGCTGGCGGCGAGATGGCCGTTGCGGCCCAGCTCGTGCATCGCCGCCGGCATCTGCGGCCCCGGCCGGGCCTCGAACGGCAGACGGGCGTTCTTGCCCATCGCACTGCGTCCGAGCCTGGCTTCCGCAACCTCGCCGGCCTCCTTGACCTTGTTCGCCGCCACCAGCGCAAGGACCTCGTTGATTGCGATCAGGTTGTCGAGCATCTCCTGGCGCAGGACGTCCTGCGCCTGCGGCGTCAGCTTGACCGGCTGGCGGGTATCGTCGGCAGCGGCGGGCAGGGCGAAGAACAATGCGGTTAGAAGCAGTTTTTTCATGTGGGCCTCGATGAGTGGTCCGCCGAATGCATTCAGCTTGCGCGATTTCAGGAAAGCGCGAAGCTTACTCCTTTGGCCCAGGTCAAGCAGGGCGCCTCGCCGTATTGCGGGGACTGACTTTTCAGGGTATTCGCACGGGTCCGGTCGCCCCTGATTACACCATGACGAGTGTCGCAGGCGACTCCCGCTGCTCGGCCGAAGCGGACATCAGTAAGTTGCAGAACGTTGCTTGCCCTCAAGTCGCACGGCGAATATTGTCTATGCGCGCTCTGCGTTCTCTCTCAATTGAAGCTTCCCAGTTCTCTCGCACAGTGCGCGCTTGGCTACTTTTGCCGTAAATTGCCATCCATCGCTCATATCCGACACGAACGGTTTCCGTGGGTGCGTCTGTGTGTTTCAACCAAGCGTTGAGCACAAAATCAGCATCCTTCCACTCTGCATGCTTTTCGAGCCATGCTGTAATGCTCTTTTGTATGAGAGACGGTTTTCGGCCAACATCAGCAAGCCACGCATGGTAGAAGAAGGTTGCGTCCCGATCTTGACTGTTATGTCGGGTCCACTGAATTAAATGATCCTTATAGAGGGTCCAAGGAGCACCTGCTCGCAGCAAAGCAGCAAGCACTCGACCGGCATCCAATTCTCGGTCATGAGCAGAGAGCCAAGCCAGAATGTTTTCAAACAAAGGCTGATAGCCTGCATCTGCTAACAACCATTGCTCGTAGATATACCGCGCATTTGGATCAGCCGGAAAACTCCGGCACCATTCCATTACGAATCGATGAATTGCCTCAACTCCAAGGTGGCCTCTGAGCCATGCGGACAGCACGCGTTCAGTGTCATGCTTGCCGCTTCTGGTTTCTAGCCACTGCAATGCAAGATCGCGGACTTCGTCAGGAATGAGCTCTCTCTCCAGCAGCGTTTGCAGCAGAATGCTGCAATAGGGGCTATTTCCATGCAAAGCCACCCATGCCTTCGCGTAAGGCAACACCATTTCAAGCTTGCCCTTTGCCTCCAACCATTTTCCAATTACTTCGCCAGCCTCCAACGAATTCCCGTTAGCTGACAGCCAGTCTCGAACATGCTTTGCCACCAGCCCCCTTTCATGTCCGCCTCGAAGCCATGCAACAATGCACGCGCGTGCTTCAGGTGAAGTTGAGCGGGCACTGATCCACGCAAGCATGGGCTCTCGAACAAGTTCTTTGAGTCCGTCGACATCTGCTGCTGCGGAATAGACATAAGAGGCGCAATCAGCGCCCGCATGATGGTCAAGCCATTCCTTCAGGTGGGGCAATATGACCGAAATTATGCCGCCCGCGCGCAACCAGCGTCTGAATAGGTACGACGGTTCTTCTTCGAGAGTCCGATTCTTTGTGAGCCAGTCTTGAAGGCTCCCTGAAATGGCCTGGCATGCGCCCCCAGCCTTCAGCCAAGCCGAATATACGTGCTGGGCGACAACTTCGCATTCGTGCTTCTCGCACCAAGCAAGGATTTCAGGCCTGAATTGATTGATTCCTTCCGCGCCCGCCGTTCTCAACCACGCAGCAAGGACGAACTGGGCGTCGACTGACTTCCCGAATCGTGAGAGCCATATTCGAACAGCAGGCTGTACCAATCTCCACGGTAGACGCATATCCAGCCATGCACGGATCACGTAGGTTGCTCCGAAGCGGTCGGCAAATCTGCCGAGCCAATCCAATGCAATTTGTTGGAGACTCTGGTTGCTAGGCAGCAAACGCAGTCCATAGGTGACCACCATATTGCGCTCGTCCGCCACGGAAGCCAGTGAAAGAACTAGCGACTCAAAATTCATCCATATGGGATCGGGTAGCCCATCTGCACTTCCTGATAACGCCAGTGCCTTTGCCAGCGCTGCAATCTCCAACTGGAACCAGTCCTCGCGTTCGGCTCCTTGCCAGTAGTCCCCCAAGCGGTAAAGCAGAAGAACCTTCGCTGTTGGCGACAAGAGTCTCGTGTAGAGGACATCCTGGCGATGCATTCTCCAAACGACGCTGTTGGCCGCGATCTCTGATTGAAGCAGATCCGAGAAATCGGCAAGTCCAAATCCGGACACCTTGCCGATGACTCGTTGAAGTGTGGCGATGACGGAGCTGACCGTTCCAAGCGTGTAGGCGTGTGCCAGTAACTCCCGAACTTCCGTGGTCTTCGCCAAACCGCGTGGCCCATCTTCCTCCAACCAAAGCAGCACGATCTGATCGGCGAGGTAATGATGGACAACCCAGTAAGAGCGTACACCCTCTTCACTTTCGCGAGTCTCAATCCACCCGCTATTGAGCAACGCGATAAACGCGGCTCTGTGCTCGTCTGACAATCGCGCATAAGCGTTATCGTCAAAGGGGCATTGCGCTGCCACGAGTGCCAAGCATTTCTTTGGAATATCTTTTTCCCGCTGAAGAATTGCCAGCCGCCTGCTGGCCCAGTGCATGGCCTCTGTTGGGGAATCCTTAGCAGACTTGAGTTCCGACTCGAGCACTGCGATGGCGGGAATATCCGACCTCAAGTCGTCCGGCATCACAACACCAAGGTGGCCTACGATATGCGCGAACGCCGCCAAACGATATGAATTCCACCACCCCGACTGCGTACCCTGCTCGGGCGAGTGTTGAAGAACGAATATCGAGTCGTCGATGATTTGATCGCTTCTTGCGAATGACTCTCTTGCCGACGCGATAAGCCTTACCCTAATTC
>JAIOHN010000088.1 GCA_019912985.1 Anaerolineae bacterium
TTGTCATATACAAAATTATCCGCGTTCAGGCGTGTAATCAGATAACCGGCAGTCGATTCGGCGCTGCCCACGCGCCCACTGGTAATCACGTTGATGAACTCAATCACCAGCTGGTCGTCCTGAACGCTGATGGACAGGTCATCGGTGCGGCCCACCATATTCGCGTTCACTGCTGTCTGGAATGCGCTCGATCCGCTTAAATCCTCGCCCACGACCAGTGATGGCTCTTGATTGGGCAGGGCGCGCACGATCAACCGGCCTTCAGCATTGAGCAGGTCCACTTTCTCGAACTGCTGCTGGCCCTGGAGCAGCAGGTTCTGCAGGGTGCGCGTAAACTCGACTTTAGCGATGGGGTCCACAACTTCATCCGTGTCCCTGGGCAATAACTGTACGATGGCATCCTGCGCAGCGGCGTCCGCCACAAAGTCTTCCAGGGCGACCTCGGCCTGCTGCAATGCGTCGTTAATCACCCGGAGCTGGCGCGCGCCGCTTTCGTCCACATATTCCTGCACATTCTGGCGACTCACCTCGTTGATGGTGCTGTTAAAGATGATCGCTGTCATCGACAGCGGCACCATTACCGCAATCAAAAAGGCAAGCAGTAACTTCAGCCAGATCGGCCATGACACAAACGATAGGCGATTCAAGCGCTCGTTCATCGCACCTCCTCATTTGCTGTAGCCGGTGTTTCGGGTTCCAGATGAATCTGGGTATAAACCGCTCCCAGCGCTTCGTTAAAGCTCTCTGCCGCCAGTTCCAGCAGCAGATCAATATCCTGCTGTGCGATCAGCAAATTGGTGACTTCGCTGGCCTTACGCTCGCGTTCAGCCTGGGCACGGCTTTGTTCCACCAGGCGTGCATTTTCCAGCGCCACGGCCAACTGTTGGGCCACTGTGTGCGCCATTTCCTTCTGCCGTTCGGTAACAGCACGATCAAGCGGCACACTAAATGACATCGCGCCCAGGATTTCCTCACGGAAGATGATCGGCACATTCACAATCTGCTCGCGGGCGGTTTTTTGAATGACCAGTTCGCCGCGCTCCAGCGCAGGGCGCAGGGCTTCGGGCAGGTCATTGGCTGTCGTCAGCTCGATGTCCTCGCGCCGCAGCATGTCAAAGCCAAAAGCCTGTCCACCACGTCCGGTGATATACGCGCGCCAGTCGCTACCGGCAGACTGCTCCAGTTCCGCCTGCAACCGCGTGACCTGCCTGCCCAGTCGCTCAGCTGTGACATCACGCTCTTGCAGCACCTGTCGGGCGGTGTTCGACTCGCGTATATAATGCAGGTAAGTCGCGATCTCCAACGCCACCAGTCGCAGCAGCACCTGTTCATTCTGATTAAACGGTGATCGAGTGCGCCCGCTCTGGATATCAAGCAGGCCAAGGATGTGTCCGCTGTAATTGATTGGGATGACCATACCGGTGTTGGACGATGGCAGCATGTGAAAACGCCGTATCGATGGGTCTTCCAGCGAAATGAGGACTGGCGCACGGGTGCTTAGCGCGACCTGAAGGGCACTTTCTTCCCGCTTGTGTAAATCGGTCGGTGTGATCGAAAAGCGCGTCCCCATACCCGTGCGGATATAGGTTCGCAGGTTGCCTACACTGTCAAAAAGATGAAACTGCACATGCTCATATCGCAGTTCTTCCAGGAGCAGTGTTGAAGCCATCACCAGAAAGTCGCTCTCATCCTGGGTCTTTGCCGTCATCGCGCCAAACTCATGCAGCAGGCCAAAGCGATTTACACTGATGACTGCATCACGAATGAGGCGCGCGCTGCCACCATTGAACAGCCAGAGGAATAATGCCGCGATCACTGAGGTGAGCGTAATCACCAGCAGCCGCCCCAGCGCATCATCGGTAAGGAAAATGGCCTGGGTACTGGTTTCCTGACTGTAGTTGACCGCGATAATCAACACGATCACCAGCGTCATCACGGTGTAGACAGATAGCTCGCGTGTATTCAGCAAACCGCCTGCGGCCACCAGCGGGATCACCAGCAGGAATGGCGCTGCACTGGCAAAATTGACGGTGATTGGCAGCGACACACTGACAAGCAGCATCCCCACAAAGGCATACTTGGCGATGCGCAGGTTAGCGGACTGAACCGCCATGTGGATGCCATAGAGCAGGCCCGGAACGACCAGATAAGACAGGAACAGCGCGCCATCCAGTCCGTCAGGGCTGAAGATTTGTGGCAGAATAAAAACCAGGCCGGACACCCCCCAGGCACCCAGCAAGATAAGCACCATCCAGGTGAGCACGGTCGCTTGCTGGCGTTCCAGCGGGCTTTCATAACTGAGCTGGATACGAGCCATCCAGCGCCGAATTGTCGCGATCATGATGCGCCTTCCTCTTGCGCTGGCAGTACACCCAGCCGGATTGCCCCGCGCTGCGCGCCCAGGTTTTCACTTAGCTCACTTAACGTGATGCGCAGCAGATCGTTGACATCCACACCTTCCTGATAGCGGGTCACGATCTGGTTAATCTGGTGCTCCTGTGCGGTTGAAGCCTGAGATTCTTCAAACAAACGTGCATTTTCAAGACTTACGGCCAGCCGTTCCGCGATCACCGAGACCATCTCCACCACTTCGTCTTGCTGGCGGTCGCCGCCCACTTCTACCCCAATCACGCCGATGACCTCACCACGCAGCATGACCGGCACCGCTACTGTGTTATCGCTGCTATTGCCGTTGCTGCTGGTCACCACCGGCTGGCGATCATAGCCAGCCTGCAACAGCGACGCGCTCCAGGCTGCACCATGCCGCAGCTCGCTTCCTTGCAGCGTCACGCCACTCATGGCTGGCTTCTGGCTAACGTAATCCATCCAACCTGCCCGTGTCATCTCCCGATTCAGCCGGTGAATTTCGCGCCAGTTGGTCTCTGATTCCTGCACCAGCCGCTCGCGTTCAAGCATATAGCTTTCTTTTTCCTCAACCAGGCGCACACTCCGGAGGGCAATCGCCAGATCAGTGGCTATAGCTTGCAGCGCCATCAGGTCCGCATCAACGAAAGCATTCTTCCGGGCGCGCTGCACATCCAGTACACCCATCACCTGGTCGCCATCCATAATCGGTACCGCGACCTCTGAGCGTGTTTTGGGCAATACTTCATTAAAACGGTGCATCTGGTTTTGTCTGGTATCGAGCACGACTGCCGGTGAACCATCCGCTGCTGCCTGCCCGACCACGCTGTTTTTGTCCACCGGGAGTTGGTGCTTTCGTGCCAGCAGCTCCTTGCCAGCCTCGCCTGTGCTGGAATGAAGTACGGCGTAATCGCGGTTTTCATCGACCAGAAAAACCTGTGCGTGATACATATCCAGCTTTTCGCAGATGAAGTTGACGGTTTCATCCAGCAGCAAATCCATATCCCGCATCATCACTGCGCTCTGGCCCAGGGCCGCAGTGGCTCGCAGTAAATCCTCGCTGTACTGCGACCGCCACGTTGCCTTGCGCGCCGCATACATGAAGTAGCGTGTCGCCACGCTGATGAAAATCAGCGAGAGAAACATCACCACCCATACTGGCAGCAGCGGCGAGTCGCTGTTGACCGCCAGCGCGCTCAGCACCAGTACCAGTCGACTGAACACGACCACATTGGCGACGATAAAAAATAGATTGTTCGCCAACACTGCCGCGCTTATGAGTGCCAGGACTGCCAGCAAAATCGACATATGGGTTGGAAGCACAACCGCCAGCGCAGTGAACGTCACTAACGAGACTGTAGATGCCGCCAGCAGATAGCGGCGGGCAATCAACAACTGTGCCAGCCCAAGCCCGAGGATGCCACCCGCTGCGGCTTCCACAGGCAGCAAAAAGGTGTTGGTGAGTAACTGCGCCGCCAGCCCTACAACACTCGTCACCAATGCAACCAGCACCAGCACCTGGACATAGCGAAACTGTACGCCTTCCAGTGAACCCGGCTCAAGCGCTGTCTGTGTCGATAGCTGCTTCCATGAAATTATCGACTTCATACGCTGCTTTCCTTCTGGCCGTTGGATTGGCCGTTGCTGGACCCTTCGGGTTGACTTGAAGCGGGTGGCGGCCCCAGCAATATCGAAACTTTGCGGGCGTTCAAGGCACGTTGTAAGCCGTGTGCCACCTCGTTCAGTGTGGCTTCCACATTATGCACACCCTGAAAGCTGGCACTGATCTCGCTTACCAGCGCTTCACGCATCGCGTTATGTTGGCTTTCCTGGTACAGTCGTGCCGATTCAACGGCCTGTCCGAACCGTTCGCTAATCTGCTCAATCATTTCCAGGTCTTCTGGCAGCAGTTGACCGTGCTCATCCAGCTCGAACTCCATCGCACCGATGGCCTGCCCACGCACCCGCAGCGGGATCGCAATCATCTTCTGGCCGTCTGCTGCCTGCTGGATCAACTGGTTATCACGTACCGCATGTTGCAGGTACTCTGTCCAATTCTCATCCGGCTGACTTACACGCTCCTCAAAATCCACCATCAGCCCCATAGCGTCCTGGTTGCGTTCCAGAAATTCTGACCAGGCCTGTCCGGTGAGACGAATGTTCAGGCGTTCCACTTCTTCCAGCGCTTCCCGGGTTTGCTCAACCAACGCACGATTTTCCTCGCTGCGCTGCTCGGTTTCTTCAAACAGCCGGGCGTTGTCGATGGCGATGGCGATATGGTCGGCCAGGGTCTGGAAGATCGGCAGATCGTCGTCAGAGAATGCCTGTCCATCCTTACTTTGTAGGTCCAACGCGCCGATCACCCGGTCGCCGCTCAACAATGGGAAAGCCGCCTCCACGCGTGTATCCGGTAGATACTCATTGCGGCGGTGGACGCTGTTCATAGATCCTGTGCGGGCCACAACCTGCTTCTTACTGCCGGTCACGGTGCCGATGACGCTCTGGCTGCCAACGGCCAGACTGTGCTTGAGCGCGATCAACTGCTGGCCTGCCTCACCTGTGCTAGCCACCAGACGTGCCGTGCCTTCATCAATCAGAAATACCTGCGCGTGATAAATTTGCGAATAATTTTCCGTGATCTGCTCGATGGCGCTGTTGAGGACTTCCTGAAGCGAGGTACGACTGGAAATGCGCTGTGTGATTTGCGTGGTGATTTCCGCCAGCCGCAGTCGGTCAACCAGCATTTCCTCCGTGACCTCTTCACGGTTCGCTTCATTAAGCCGCAGATAGAGGATCACAATCACGGCAAAGACGCCGATCAGAAAAGCAAGCCCCCAGACTTCTGTGGAAGTGCCGTATTCCGGCAGGGGGGCGCTGGTCCGGAAATTGATGCTCAGAATTACGCTGATGGTCGCCAGGCCTGACCCCAATATCACGCCAACCCAACCGAGCAGCAGCCCGGCCAGCAAAACCTGGATGACCACCACGATGCCTGTGGCTGCGGTGTACATACC
>JAIOHN010000886.1 GCA_019912985.1 Anaerolineae bacterium
TTCCTGAACGCACCAGAAGCAAGCGAGTAATTCTTTTGTCCAAGCGGCAGGGGTACCATGATGGTGCCCCTGCCTTTGTGTTCCTAACGTAAGTAGTCAAGCCTATGTCAAATTTCCTGATACGCCGTTTGATCTCTTCTATCCCCGTCCTTTTCGGCATTTTGCTGGTGACGTTTGTGCTGAACCGTTCCATTCCCGGTGACCCATGCCGCGCGGTCCTGGGCGAACGCGCAACGGATGCCGTGTGCGACGCATATATGGAGCGTTACGGTCTCAATGAACCGATTACGGTCCAGTTTGTCTATTACCTCCGCAATGTGCTTCAGGGCGACCTGGGGACATCCCTGCGCTTTGGCCGCACGGTGGTTGAACTGCTGGCGGAGCGGCTGCCAGTCACCATTGAACTGGCTTTCTCAGCCCTGATTTTCGCGATTCTGGCGGGCATACCGCTGGGGATCATCTCCGCCTACCGGCGCAATTCCGCCGTTGATGTGGGGACCATGCTGTTCGCCAACATCGGTGTGTCGATGCCGGTATTCTGGTTGGGATTGATGATGGCCTTTTTCTTCGGGGTGATATTAAAGGATACGCCGCTGGCGCTGCCACCATCCGGCAGGCTGACCGCTGGCTCGAATCCGACCCCGTTCTTCGTGATGTGGGGATGGGTTGAAGACCCCGATCAGGCCAGTAATTTCCTGCTCTTTCTCAGCCGATTCAATATCCTCAATGCGATTCTGACGCTGAATGGCGATCTGCTGCTCGACGCTGCCCGCCATTTGCTGCTGCCTGCGCTGGCGGTAGGGACGATCCCATTGGCGATCACCGCGCGCATGACCCGTTCCAGTCTGCTGGAAGCATTGGGGCAGGATTATACGCGAACGGCGCGCGCTAAAGGATTGCGCGAAACCACTGTGGTCATCGGCCACGCGGTACGCAATTCGCTGCTGCCGGTGGTGACGATTATCGGCCTGAGCTTCGGCGGGTTGGTCAGCGGCGCGGTGTTGACCGAGACGATCTTCGGCTTTTCCGGCATTGGCCGTACGCTGGTTGATGGCATCACATCGCGCGATTACACCCTTGTACAGGGGGTGACCCTGGTCACGGCGGTGACCTTCGTCATCATTAACCTCCTGGTTGATATTTTATACGGTTATCTTGACCCTCGTATCCGGTTGAGTTAAGTGAACCTGGAAAGCGTGTAGCTATGGAACGTACTGGTACAAGTCTGAGCACGCAGCGAACTGAGACGGTTCAAATCCATGAGCGACCGGATAATCCCTGGACGACCCTGCTGCGAGCACTTTTTCGCAACCGGTCAGCGGTGATCGGCATGGTGATTATCGCCGTGCTGCTGCTGACCGCGATCTTTGCTGATGTGATCGCCACCCACGACCCCTTGCAGTCCATGATTGGTGTGCCGGGGGAAGTGCCGCCATTTCCGCGCAAGGCCCCGTGTATCCCGCTGTTCGGCTGTGAAGAGCCTTTGCACATCCTCGGCCTGGACCTGAACGGGCGTGACCTGTTCAGCCGCATTATTTATGGGGCGCGCGTGTCGCTGTTCGTCGGCCTGACCTCGGTGGCGTTTGCGATCACCGTCGGCACGACCATCGGCCTCGTTTCCGGTTATGCCGGGGGGTGGGTCGATAACGTGATCATGCGCTTTATGGATGTCATGCTGGCGTTCCCCGGCCTGCTGCTGGCGATTACCATCGTCACCATTCGCGGGCCAGGGTTAGAGAACGCGCTGTTTGCGATTGCGATTGTGTCGGTCCCGGTGTATGCCCGCCTGACACGCGCCAGCGTGCTTTCGGTCAAGGAACTGGAGTACATCACGGCGGAGCGCGCGCTGGGTGCCAATCACCCGCGCATTATCTTCCGCCACATCCTGCCCAACAGCTTCACCCCGATCATCGTGCAGGGCGCACTTGGCATTGGCGGGGCGGTGCTGGAAGCGGCGGCGCTGGCATTCCTGGGCCTGGGCGCGCAGCCACCCACGCCGGAATGGGGTCAAATCCTCTCGGAGTCGCGCAATTACGTGTTTACCTCGCCACACATGGTGTTCTTCCCGGGCATCGCCATTATGTTTACCGTGCTGGGCTTCAACCTGTTTGGCGATGGTCTGCGTGACGTGCTCGACCCACAGCTGCGCGGACGTTAATTCACCAGCAATCACCGGTACGGACGCGAGAGCCGTGTCCGTACCGGAAGCCACGATCAAATCCCACGTTTGCTGCCATTATGAACTCTGCGCACCCAATGTAACTGGTACGGTGATGGTTTCGGCATCCCGCACGACCGACAGCGTGACCTGATCGCCAGGGCGGTAATGCTCATCAAGATAGACCAGCATGTCGCTGCGGCTTTGCGCTGATTGATCGTCGATGCCAACGATAATATCCCCGCCGGAGAACACATAACGCCCACGCTGGCGTCCAATCTGCGTGGCCTGCAAACCGGCCTGTTCCGCCGGGCCGCCTACATCAAGCTGCGCGACCAGTAATCCACGTTCAATGCCATTGATTGGCGAGATTTCCGTTCCCAGCTCAATCACATCCAACCCCAGCGACGGATGCTGATAATGCCCGCTGTTGATGAGTTCCGGCGCGACGCGGTGAATGACATTGGCCGGAACTGCAAAGCCGATGCCGACCGAGCCGCCGCTGGGCGAGTTGATGGCGGTGTTGATGCCGATCACGCGCCCGCGCAGGTCCATCAGCGGGCCGCCGCTGTTGCCGGGGTTGATCGCCGCATCGGTCTGGATGGCCTGGCCGATCAGCGCACCCTGTTCGGTTTCTAGGCGACGTCCCAGGGCGCTGACGATACCAGTGGTCAACGTGCGTTCCAGCCCGTAGGGGTTGCCGATGGCGATGACGGACTGGCCGACGCGCAGCGAATCCGAATCGCCCAGTTCCAGCGGCGTCAGTTGGTCAGTGCCAGCCTGAATTTGCAGCACAGCCAGATCGTAATACCGATCGGTCCCTACGAGCTGCGCCGGGAATGAGGTGCCATCGGCCAGCAGCACATCAATCTCCGAGGCGCTATCAATCACGTGGTTGTTGGTGATGATGTGGCCGGCTGTATCGTACACAAAGCCCGACCCGGTGCCTTCACGCGAGGTGGTGCCAAAGAAGGGGCTGTAGGCTTCCTGGCGGCTGATCACATGCACGACTGAAGGGCTGACCCGGTCATAGAGATTACTCAACACTTGATCGGCGGCGTCCAGTTCCGCATAGGTAGCATCGGGTAGGGTGGTGGGGGTAGGCAGCGCCACCGCCTGAGTCGGCGTGGGTACTTGCTGAACGGCAGCGGGATTGGTCGCCACAGCCAGCAAACCACCACCCACCACCATGCCGAGTACAAAAATCAACAAAAAGCCGGAAAATCGTGAACGCATGATTCGCTCCTTCACTACTCAGATGACATGCATAACTACAGTGTAGTAAAGGAAAGCCGGAAAATGAGGTGTCGCTCATGTAGCGCTATGCCTAGCTTGACCAAAAATTTACATTTGTGTGGCTTAATAGGCTAGAGCGCAAGTGGAACCATGTTTAGGAGGTATTATGCGCAAGGGCATTCTTTTGCTCAGTATTTTAATGTTGGCGCTGGTGGGACTCATCATCCCGGCGACTGCGCAGGAACAACAACCGGTTGAACCGATTGCTTATGATTATACCAACCTGTTTAATCAGGTGAGTCCCTCCGTGGTCTCGATTAACGTCATTTCACAGGTCCAGGCAACGGATCCGTTTGGTCAGCAGAGCGAGCAAGAACAGGCCTCAGGTGGCTCTGGTTTCGTGATCGACACTGAAGGCCACATCGTGACCAACAATCACGTGGTGCAGGGCGCGACCAGCATCGAAGTCAACTTCTATGATGGCACGCTGGCACGTGGTGAAGTCGTGGGCATGGACCCGGACTCCGACCTGGCCGTGATTCAGGTTGATCTGCCTGCCGACCAGTTGATCCCAGTCACCTTCGCAAACTCGGACCAGATGGAAATCGGTGATCCCGTGATCGCTATCGGCAGCCCGTTTGGCGAGCGTTGGACGCTGACCACCGGCATCATCAGTGGTCTTGACCGCACTATCGCTGGCCTGAATCAGGGCTTCAGCATTGGCGGCGTGATCCAGACCGACGCAGCGATTAACCCTGGTAACAGCGGCGGCCCACTGCTGAACCTGAACGGACAGGTCGTGGGTGTGAATGCCCAGATCGCCAGCCCGGTGCGGTCGAACTCCGGCGTCGGCTTCGCGATCCCCAGCAACCTGACCCAACGTGTGGCGCAGGAACTGATTGATCAGGGCTTTGTGCAGTACAGCTACCTGGGCATCAGCGGTGGTGATGTCAACCTGGATGTGATTGAAGCCTTCAATCTGCCCAATGACTTCCGTGGTGTCGTGGTTGGCACGGCGGTAGCGGGTGGCCCGGCAGCGCGCGCTGGTCTGATGGATGCCGGTGACGTGGCGGATGGCTCGCGTGTGCCGCAGACCATGGACATCATCACGGCAGTGAACGGCACCCCGGTGAGCGGTATCGCTTCGTTGGTGACTTATCTGGCGCGTGAAACGCAGCCGGGTGACACTGTGACGCTGGACGTGCTGCGCAACGGCACCGACCAGTTGCAAATCGACGTTCGGCTGACTCCGCGCCCCTCTGGTGACGTCGTCAGCTAGACGATCCCTGTTATCCCCCTGGAAGGTTCAAAAACGCTGGTGCTGACGCGCTGGCGTTTTTGATTCTGTTGGGGCCATCAATTTCGCAAAGCCTTTCAGCATATTTGGCGGACTATCATTTACTCTAACAGTAAATGATGCTGCGTGATTTTCCGTGTATTATAACTGCCATGGCAATGTGCCTATGAAGGGTTATATATGGCTAGATTGAAACAAACGCTGCTAGTTTTTGTACTACTCACTTTTGTAAGCATGGCCAGTTTTGAGTTTGTTACTAGTGATGTCTATGCTGCTCAAGTAGCCAGTTACGTATTGTCTGATGATAGCAGCGACGAATGCATGCAGCCCTTTGATGAATTTGCCTACGGGGGACCGCCATTCTGGTCAAATCGCCAACCGGTAACCCTTTCGAATTGGCAACTTGAATCTCCGCTGCCTCCTAGCTCAGATAACATATTGCAAGAATATCCGGCTTTCTCAGTAGAATTAGCTAGAACACATAATGGGGAGCAAGAAATCTGGGTTCGTGGACGGAGAAGTCAGGAAGAAGGACCTCTGTGGCTAATCTATAAACCGGATACACAGGAATGGGAGAGTATTCCCCGAATGATTGGTGATACAAACCTGTATTCGAGGGAGCTGTTTTTAGCAAGTGATGGAACCATATGGGCGAGTACTGTCTGGATCGAAGGGGCTATTGCACTGGAGAATGTCCCTGTTCTTAGCAAGCTTGACGACGATGCGCGGCATTTTGTATTTGAAGAAAGCGCTATGGAAATCCCCCTTGTTCAGGAAAGGCATTATGGCGCATTATATGTTTTGCCCTGGCCCCTAATTCTACTGGATGAACAAGATACTTTTTGGGTATTTGTAAATTATGATGGATTGTATAGCTACAATCCTGATACAAACACTGTAGAAAAACACGCTGACATTACAGAATACCCGATTGATAATGCCGCTCTAGCACCCAATGGCAACCTTTTCTTTTCACGACCAACGAATCAGGTTGGTTCAACAAGGGCAGTATTTGGTTTATCGAAAGGCATGTTGTTTCAGTTTGATCCAGAGTTAAATGAAATTAGTACTTTGACGATTCCAGATGGCGACTGGCCGGGTTTTAATGGCATGTTGGTTGACAGAGATGGCGTATTACGCTTGGGAGCAACAAGCTATAGAATGCCAAATGGTGACTGGAATTTGATGCCCCTCAATCTCGAAGCATATTTTGATAATGCAGGAGATTATCTTTGGGCGACCCCAAACTTATTGCTTGAGAGTTCAGACGGCAGACTCTGGTACAACAGATACCTTGACGGCAGTGGTGGTGGGACAGCTTGGTATGATGTAGAAACAGGCAATGGATGTCTTTTCAACGGGGAAGCCTCTAATATTATTGAAGACACTAATCAGCAGTTATGGATGATCGCAAACGGAAACTTGTATCGCTATTCGTTGAACTCAACTGGTCGTGGCTTATAGGGATGGGTTAAAAAGCGATAGCCAATGCGTAACGAGCGTATCCGACAGCTCATTTCACAAATTCAAGCGATTAAGGAGGTTGTTGATTCAACAGATCAACCGCCGCTTCCAAAGCCGTTTATTTACCGATGTGCTGTGCGACCACCTGTTCCGTGGAGTGAAAGCGACGTAGAGAAATCTTTACAAGTTACCTTGCCGGATGATTTAATCAGCCTATGGAATCAGACCTCTGGCCTCCGTCTGTATGAGGAAATTTCCTATGGCGCACAAGGGGCTGAATTCGGTGAGGAGTATATTGCACAATAAGAACGTAGGGGCGACCTGTCAGGTCGCCCATAGCTGTCAAGATAAGGGAAAGGAAGATACTCTCGGGCGTGAGAGCAACCAACTCCACGACAGGAGTAACTTCCCATGGAGACGCTAACACAGATAGCAGATGCAATGCAATATGTATTGCAGGAAGTGGCCGATGA
>JAIOHN010000887.1 GCA_019912985.1 Anaerolineae bacterium
CCCATGCCCTTATCACCAACTCGCCAAACACGATCTCATTTAAGCCGTCGCCAGTTTCTCGGAATACTGGGCGCAGCCGCGCTGTCGCGTCCCCTGGCTGCGCTCGGCCTCGACTGGGAAGCCGAAAATCCGCTTGCGGAACAGGTGCGCGAACATCTGGAAGCCATATTTGCCGACAAGGTGATGGCGCTCGATTTCCGACGCATTAACGCCCAGCTTGATGAAGATTTCCGTATTCAGATTAACGCCTTCGACATTTATCCGGTGGCGAGCTGCTTCAAAGCCTTCGTGGTGCTGTATTATTATGTTCACACGCCCAGAGCGATGTGGGATGATGCTGAAGGGTCGGCGCTCTACAGCACGGCGGTATTCAGCAACAATATCCTGACCGGCGCGGTGCTGGCGGACGTGGCAAGCCGGGTGCGCGGCCCAGCCAACGCCCTGCAAAAATTCAATAATTTTTTGTGGTACACATTGGGCATTAAGGGCGGGTTATACACATGGGATTGGCCGGGGACGCCAACAGCAGGCTTTTATGACACGCGCTACGGTGAACAGTCGATGGTTGTACGTGGTCAATCGTATCCGGTGATTAATGCCTTCACGGCGGCTGACCTCGGACGCGGCTACGACATCCTGACGCGCGGCGACACCTTCTCCGTTTCGCCGACCATGCGCGATGCGATCCGGGCGAGTCGTGCGATCCTATCCATTACAGCGCCCGATTACCAGTCGCCGATTGAGCGCGTCTTCCCGGCGGGCTATATGGGCAAAGATGGTGTCCTCCCCGCCGGCGATATCGAGGTCGGTCGCGTGGTCGATGATGCCGGAGTTGTGACCGTAAACGGCAACTATTATCTGATCTCGTTTATGTCCGCCGGGGAAAGCGAATCCGTCGCCATAAATGTCCTGACCGAAATCATCAACCAGATCAACATCTATGAGGCAGGTGGATAGGCCTATCCTGCGTAAAAAGCGTGTCCAATATATACAAGGGACGATCTGTTGTAGATACCGTCTGGGAAGTCAAGAAAGAGCAGCCTTTTTTTCCAAGAAAAGGGGATCAAAAGGCTGATTGGATTTGAGAATACCGAAGACCAGATGCAGAAGCTTACGCATAACGGCCACAACAATACTCATGTTGGATAGACCGCGTTGTTGAAGGCGTTGCACGAAGGGTTGGAGGAGAGGATTGGTGTTTTTGGCACTGACAGCCGGCATGTAGAGAGCGGCGCGGAGGGCCGACGAACCGACTTTGGAAATCCGGGATTTGCCGTGAAGAGAAGAACCGGAGCAATGCTGACGCGGATTGAGACCGGCAAAAGCAACCAACTGCTGCGGCGAGTCAAAGGCAGCAATATGCGGGATTTCAGCCAGGAGTTTGGCAGCCGTGAGATTGGCAATGCCTTTGATGGAGGTCAACAAGTCGCGTTGGTGTTTCAAGTCGGGGTGACGGTCAATATGGTCGTTGATTTCGTCCTTGAGGGCTTTGATCTGGGCGTCGAGGAAGGCGATATGGGCACGGATGCGATCTAATACCGTGACGGTGGTGATGCCGGATTGAAGCCGGTTGCGCTCTTGCTGACGCATGGTGGTTAAGTCTTCTAACTGGCGCACCAAAGCCTGTAACTCGTGTTGAGCCGGATCAGGCGGTGTCCACAGGGCCAGGTCAGCGGATTGGGCACGGCAGAAGTCAGCGATGAGGGCCGCATCCACCTGGTCGGTCTTGTTGCGGCTCAGACGACTGGTGGCATAGCCTTTGATCCGAGCGGGATTGACCACGCTCACTTCATAGCCGTGTTGGTACAGGAAAGCCGTCACCGCGTCGCTGTAGCGTCCGGTGGCTTCTAAACAAATCCACACCGGCTGGGCGGCGTGTCGTTTCTTTAACCAGTTTACGAGACCGTGCCAGCCACTTTTCTGGTTGGCAAAGCTGGCACTCAACGCCCGGTCTTCGCCTAGCACACAGACATCCAGCTTATCTTTGGACACATCTATCCCTACATAAAACATCGTGCTATCCTCCCTGTTGGCCCGCTTGCTTCAGGTCATGATGTGTAGTCTCGATCTACCTTGTGAATACAAGCTCTTGCCTTATGGCTGGCTTTAGATACCGTTCGATCTGTTTACACATCGCCTCAACAGAGTGGCTCATCTACCAAACAGACTCGCTGGTCTCAGGGGCTTGACCGCCTCTCTCTGTTTTGACCTCTTGGCATATAATCGCTTGCGTTCATCCCTTCTTTTCATGATACAAGGGGCTTGTCGC
>JAIOHN010000888.1 GCA_019912985.1 Anaerolineae bacterium
CTGCCGCAGCAGATCACCAAACAGATGATGATAGCGATACCAGCGTCGTTCATTATCCAGTGGCACAAGAAACAGGTTGGCTTGCTGGATCGCTTCGAGGATCTGCTGCCCTGAGTAAGCATCGTCCTGTAAAACCGCATCACACAGCGGGCCGCACATCCGGTCAAGGATCGACGTATACAGCAGGAATGCTTGAATGTCTTCAGACTGCTGATGCAAAACCTCTTCAACCAGGTAGTCGAGTACGAAATGATGGGTGCCCGTGAATGACTGGATGAAGTGGGAGATGTCCTTTTGCCCTTGCATCGAGAGGGCCGCCAGTTGAAGCCCGGCAATCCAGCCTTCGGTACGGGCTTCCAGAGCTGCAACATCATCTGCCGATAACTCCAGATTCATCACCTGATTGAGAAATCCGGCAGCTTCAGCGGGCGTAAAGCGGAGGTCAGCCGCGCGGATTTCGGTCAATTGGCCCCGTACACGCAGGCGCGCCAGTGGCAGTTGCGGATCTTCGCGCGTGGTGATGACCAGATGCATTTGTGGGGGAAGATGCTCTATCAGGAAAGCAACGCCGCTATCAATCGACTGGTTATCGAGGATGTGGTAATCATCCAGGATCAGTACAAAATCACCAGAAATGGTCATGATTTCGTTGAGCAAGGCAGTCAGCAGCGATTCAATCGGCGGCGCTTGAGGCGCTTGCAACAACCCCTCGATGCTTTTGCCAATGTCCGGCGCAATTGTCTGCAATGCGGCGATCAAGTAAACGAGAAAGCGTGTGGGGTCGCTGTCGCCTTCATCCAGTGACAACCAGGCGACCTGACCCTCGCAGTCGGTAATCCATTCGCTGACCAATGTCGTCTTCCCGAAGCCAGCCGGTGCGGAGATCAGGGTTAATTTGCCGTGCAAGCCCTGATTGAGCCGCTCAATGAGGCGTGGGCGGCGGACCATATTAGGCCGAGGTCGCGGGATATAGAGTTTTGTAGCTAGAATCTGTGTAGGCATGGGGTAATTTTACAAATCAGAGTTCGCCGCGCAACCCGATATACGAATTTTTACGTTTTTTACCGCCGTACCCAGGCGAATGGCCGGCGCGCAATTGCGTCACATGATGGTTGGGTGCATTCTGGTACAGGATTATGGAGGATTCATGGGTGAGGAAATCTGGTAAATCTTCATCAGGAGAGGGGCTAGAAATAATACATGACGCTAGCGAGCACCAGTCGCCGATAAGTCGCGCGATCTAGTGTTGCAATTCAAGCAGATGCTGATACTGCCATGCTCGTTCTTTGACTACCGCAGCATCGGCATCTTCAGCACTGCTGGCCCTATGAACAGCCTGCAATGCGTAATTGGCAGCGCCAAGGGAATGCGTCGGGACATGGGCCGTCGCCACTGCCTGACCTGCGGCACGGGCAGCAGCGCACGCGGGGTTATCCTCGCCGACTTCACGCGCGGCGGCATGTGATTCAAGCGAAGCCTTACGGATCACCGCCATCTTAAACACCCCCGTTTCTATCCATGTCTGGAGTGTTTCAATAGCGTTGCGAGGCCGATGATCCTGTGGGTAGCGTTCCTCAAAGTAGGGCAAAACTCGCTCCGCACAACCTATTGCCCAAACGGCGAGCGTTTTATGATCTGTGTTTTGCATGAGTGCTTCGAGAGCTTCGTCTTTGTATGTCAGCGAGAATTTGGATTTTTTCATCCCTGGCATCTCTTGAAAATGAATTTCATTCGATTCTAACATAATCAGATCAGGCAACAGCCGTAGTGCCAATCAACACAACCGGATCACAAGCAAAAAAATAGAACTGGCTCAGCGAGCCAGTCCTATAATGCCAGTTACCTGATTCTAGATACTAGCCGGCATCCACTACCTGCGTCAGGTTGGTAAAGGTGCCGCCTGTCAGGGAACCAATGAAGTACACCACGTACACCTTACCGGGCTGCAAATTCTGAGCAAAAGGACCATAAACGAGGTTCGAGGTCCCTGTGGGTACCAGCCCCCCGTTATAGCTACCGGGTGCCAGCGCGGCCACTGCCTGCTGACCGTTCGACAGTGGGCCAACACGAAGCTCATTTGCCGTACCGGGGAAGAAAAGCGCATCGACTGCAGGTGCGGCTGCCGTATGGCGGGCAATGAGGCGTGCATCGGATGTGGCTGAGAAGTCATTATCGAAAATAGATAGCGTGGGATTGCCATTCGCATCCAGATGCGCAACGATAGATACGTTGCTACCTGCTGCAAAGCTCACGGTGGCTTGGAGTGCGGGATTGGCGGGATTGCCACCTGCTGGAACGATTACCACATCACCGGAACGATCTGCCGGACCGACCAGCGGCCCCGCGATGGTGCCCGGCGTAAAGTCTTTTACGAACAGTTGCCCATCCACGTAAACATCTACCACTAAACCAGGAATACCGTGAACGACATATCCAGTGGCCGTCCCTTGCGCCGAAGCAATTCCTGCAAACGACATGACCAGAACAAGAGCAACTATCCCAACGAACAACTTACGCATCTCTGTGTCTCCTCCATAACCTCACATAAATTAACTTGTGAAAACCCAGGTCTTCGACTTGTTATGCGCACGAACTTATTGTTATATTCTTAAGATAAGCTCGTTGTGAGGCCAACCTGAGAATTTGCTTGAATAAAGATTATGGGAAGATGAACCCGCCGCGGAAATGCTGGTGTGACGGAAACAAATGCTAAGTGCCTTTGAGCATTCGCCCCAGTTCATCAAGCACGGCAGTCCAATGCTGGCGCATGGCTTCGCGCTGGTTGTTATTCTGCATTTTCTCGTGATGAATGCTGATGGTCGCGCCGGTTTTTGCAGGCAGGACGCGAATCTGCAAGGTGGAGATAAAGTCCCACTCGGGTGGCTGCCAGGTCATGCGAACCAGACTGCCTTCGGTATAGCTGCGGATTTCACCCGTCGCGATCTGAGTCTTGAATGACTCGCCTTTCTTGAATGCGAAGTGAGGATCATCCCCAAACCACAATTCCAGCCCGGACTTCGACATCAGCGCATCCCAGGCCCGTGCGGCACTGACCGGGAATGTACGCCGCACACCGATCTCCCATCCCTGGCTTTTTGTACTTCCAACTGGTCTCATATTTCCCTCGCTTTAGAATCAATGTACACCACCGATATGAGCCGGTTAATCGTAGAGCTTCTTGTTCTGGGCCAGCATGTCGATAAATTGGGCAATGCGTTTCTGACGTGTTTCGGGTTTCTTGACACTGTTTACCCGGTAGATGATGGCATAGCGATTGGTGCTGTTGAGTGTGGCAAAAAACTCGCGGGCAGCGTCATTTTGATCGAGCGCCTGTTGCAGATCATCCGGCACTGTCGCCCGGCTTGGCGGCTGATAGGCGACATCCCATCGGCCATCCTGCTTCGCCTGCTCAACCTCGCGCAGACCGGCCTCGCGCATTCTACCTTCGGCAATCAGAGCGTCGATTTTCTTGCGATTGATGGCCGACCACGGACTTTTTTTGCGGCGTGGTGTAAAGCGCTGGAGCCAGTACGAGTCGTCAAATTTGTCTTTACGGCTGTCAATCCAGCCAAAGCACAGCGCTACATCCAACGCTTCCGCATAAGAAACCGATTCCTGACCTGATGCTTTTTTCGCAATTTTGAGTTTCACACCGGGCGCGGTTTGATGATGTTCCTCAAGCCACGCTTCCCAGGCTTGCACAGATTCAAACAGGATAACAGGCAATTCGTCCATCGTATGTCCTTTCGGGGGTAGCTAGAGGTTTTCAACACCCATCGCCTGGGTGATGCGGGAGAAATCGGCTGGCGTGATCTCGAACAGTGAGCGGCGGAACTTGATACCCCAGTACCGCACATCGTCGATGAAACTCAACTGGGAAAGCAGTGGTTGAATCTCAACCTCTTGAATATCACGGTAAACGACGTCCCGCCGCCAGGGTGAAAAGCCTTCTGCCATCTCGGGCTGATAAGGTTCACCAGCCTGGATTTGACCGAGGGCCACAAAAGCCTGCACTTTATCACCGCCTTCCACCTTTGTCCGTGGCGCATAATAAATGAGCCAGTCACCGGGGTTGAGCCGTTCCACAGGCCGGTGTTTCCCATGTCCAAGCTGGCAAAACCCACCCTGAAACCCAACCATCACATGGTCTTTTGCTGCCACGCCGATCCAGTATTTTGCCATGGATTCCCTTCGCTTATGCTTGCCGAAGCCTGCTTTAGAGGTCTTAAAGCTGGTTCAATTATAACCTGATTAGAACATAATTGCTATTTCTCTTGGGAGGATTTGTCCGCTAGATGGAAATCGTTTCAGGCATAGGCAGGTTTTATTTCGGCAGGAAATCCACATGCCCGGACAAACCGGGCATGTGTGCGTAACGCAGCAGATTCATCTAGCCATTGGCGCTGAGGAAATCGAGAATTAACTGGTTGAAGACTGCTGGTTTTTCCATGTTGGGCAGGTGAGCGGCATCTTCAATGGTTGCCCGCCGCGCGTTCGGTATTTGGGTCGCCATCATCTCGGCTGCACGGCGGATTTCGGGATGATCGAGCGTGCCGTTCACTACCAGCACCGGGCATTCGATCTCGCTCAGGCGGGTTGCTGCCGGTGGATCAAGCGGGTTCACAGGCTGTGAATCGGCGATAAAAAATGTCTGATTGCGAACCGGTATCTGATTCATCAGCGCGGCTTTCTCCCGCACCCCCGGATCAACCTGCTCCGGTTCGCGATACATCCCATCTATCCAGATGCGCATTTGCAGCTCCGAGGCGCGATCAACCTCGCCCTGCTGCGCCGCCTGAAACATCTCCATCAAATAACGCGGCGGTTCGCCTTGCATCTCAAAGCCGCTCGGCGTCGAATTGACCGTCACCAGGGATAACACCATCTCCGGGTGTTCCAGTGCGAAATCCAGCATCATCTCACCGCTCATTGACGCGCCGATCAAATGCGCCTGCTGCGCATCAAGCTGTTGCAGCAAACTCAAAAGCTCCTGCCGCCGCGAAATTGGGCCACTCGCTTTGTCTGACCGGCCATAGCCCTGCATATCGTAGCGAATCACACGGTAGTCCTGCGTCAGTGCCTGCCACTGGTCATCCCACATGCGGCTGTCCACAAAGCCCGCGTGACCCAGTACCACTGTCGGACCTTCGCCAGCCACTTCATAGTACAGCTTGCTTTCGCCGATTTTCGCAAATGCCATCCTGCATCTCCTTTTCTCGAACACCTTACACTGAACATGATAAAATGGGTTGGATGACACCTACTGTCACTCAAGTCCAAGAGGAGACGATAATGCGTGCAGATCGCCTTTTGAAACTCATGATGCTGCTGCAAGCGCAGGGCAAAATGACCGCCCAGGCACTGGCAAAGGAACTCGAAGTTTCACGCCGGACCATCCTGCGAGATGTCGATGCCCTGTCATTTGCCGGGGTTCCCGTCTACACCGATGGCGGGCATGGCGGCGGCATTTCACTGGATAAGCATTACCGCGTGAAGCTGAATGGGCTGAAGGAATCCGAAGTGCAGGCGCTCATGGTATCCATGAACACGTCACTTTTGCGTGATATTGGGCTTGGCGAAGCAGCGGAAACCTCGCTGCTGAAGCTCTTCTCGGAGCTGCCTTCGCTCCACGAACAAGCTGCAAAAGAGATCATGAGCCGGATCTACATCGACCCGGCCTGGTGGTGGCATGGTCATCAAAACCTGACTTATCTGAGCGATTTGCAGCGCGCCACGCTCGAAAATCGCGTCATCGACATGGCCTATCTGAAGCATGATGGCGGCGAGATCGAACGAACGGTGAATCCGTATGGTCTGGTTTCGAAAGCAGGGGTATGGTATCTGGTGGCCGAGCGCGACGGCGAATACCGCAGCTATCGCGTGTCGCGCATCAAGTATTTGCTGGTGCGTGATGAAAGTTTCGAGCGTGACTCGGCATTCGACCTGGCGGCTTACTGGAAATCCAGCGTGGATGAATTTCTACAAGACCTCACCCAATACACC
Source organism: Anaerolineae bacterium (assembly GCA_019912985.1). GTDB lineage: Bacteria > Chloroflexota > Anaerolineae > Aggregatilineales > Phototrophicaceae > JAIOHN01. Next base: position 6,004 of record JAIOHN010000888.1, read on the forward strand.
TGTACACTGCGCATTCCTGATGAAAAAACCAACTTTGTCAAATGGTATACTCCTGGTTCCTATGAGGTCATTCAAACCAGTGATCAGGGATGGTTTGTGGCCCGTTTCGAGCTGGAGTCGGTTGAGATCGCAACCATGCTGGTGGTCGGGCTGGGGCCGCAAACCGAAGTCCTCGATCCGCCTGAGCTTCGAGAAAATGTTTTGCGGCAGGTGCAGTCGGTCTTACAGGGTATGTCACAGCAGACACCGTAGGAGGGAAGAAAATGGTCAACCATCCTTTTGTCCTGATCCACAGTCCGCTGGTCGGCACCCTGACCTGGCAGTTCGTCGCAGCCTATCTCCGCGGTCAGGGCCGCGAGGTGTTTACGCCGGAACTCATGGACCATGAGCACAGTAATCTTCCTTACTGGCAGCAGGAAGTTGAAAGTGTTCAACTGCCACTCACAGATGCAATCCTGGTGGGTCACAGCGGCGCTGGTGCTTTGCTGCCCGCTATTGGCGAAAAACTCGATGCCAGCGGGTATATCTTTGTCGATGCGGTTCTGCTCTTTGAGACAGCCTCGCGCCTGGGCCTGATGCGTGCCGAAAACCCGGATTTCGCGCAGGATTTCGAAAGTTATCTGCTTGCTGGGGGACAGTTTCCCAACTGGCAGGACGAGCAATTACAAACGCTGATCCCTGACGCCGACCTCCGCCACAAACTCCTGGCGGATTTACGCCCCCGGTCACTGGACTTTTTCGCCGAGTCGATTGTGGCGTCAACCGATTGGCAGACAAAACCCTGCGCCTACCTTCAACTATCCCAGAGCTACACCCATTACGCGGCGCAGGCCGAATCACGCCAATGGCCGGTCGCCCATCGTGATACGCATCACTTCGAAATGCTGACGAATCCAGCCGAAATTGCCGACCTGCTGCTTCAGATCAGCGCCCGTTTTTAGGGAGCTGAGGGTGAACCGAATGGACGCAACCGCACGAACAACAGCGGCGGCATATCGTAGTTTGCCCAGGTGAACGCGTTGGAGGCAGGATTATCGGCCTTGATTACGGGTTCTTCCAGCCGGTCCATCACCAGGCCACTTTCAAAAGCACTGTTGAGCAGTAGATGCAGTGGTCGGTGCCAGTAATACTGCTGCTGTGGCTGCTCGGAGATCGCCACGCCTTTGGTGACTTCAGCCGAGAGATAGCGCGAAATTTTGATGGAATACGTTGGCTCAAGGTCGTAATCAGCCAGTTCGGCCAATTTGGCAATCGACTGACCGTTGAAACATGGATGCATCACCGTGAAGACAAAGCAGCCGCCCGGCTTGAGTAATTGCGCCACCGCACGAAACAATGGCTCGACCGCAGGCATATCCATGATCGCGTTATTACACACGGCTGCATCGAAGCGCTCACCATCCCCAGCCAGCGCCAAAAGCTGCGCTTCATCAGTGGCATCGGCCACTTGATAACGAATGTGTTCCGTGTGTTCTGTGGTATGCTGCCGGGCCAACTCGATCAACCTGGGGCTGAAATCCGCCGCCACGACCGATGCGCCAAGGTCAGCCAGACGGCGGCTGAAGATGCCGTTGCCACAGGCGACATCCAGCACACGCTGGCCCGGCTCGATGTTCAGCATTTTCTCAACCGTGGGTGCGATCAGCGTTTCCTGCCAGCTGCCACCCCGGTTCATACGCGCGTCCCAGGCTTCGGCATTAGCATCCCAGATGTCGCGTGACTCAGCCAACAAATCGCTTGATGCGGGTGAATCGTGGTCCATGCTTTCCTCCCCGTTTGCTCAGCAGGCGAACTATTGTAACAGCTTAAACTCAAGCATTTTTCGAGAATGACGGATAAGGCACACCCTCACTTTGTGATTTTCCTCATGGTCGTGTTTTTGCCTGCTTCGTTACACTGAAGTCGTCGCTCATTCCACGGCGGGGTTGATCGTTTTCGAGACGAATCCGGCATCTTCGTCGCATTATTCGAAGGTGTGTTATGCCTGTCTTCATCGGTATTCTGATTCTCCTGGTTCCTGCCGTGGTGCTTATTGGCTGGCTCGGCTTACAAGTTAAAGCGCCCAGCTTTCCCAGCATCGATACGCCCCCACCACCGGACCGAATTCCATTACCGGCAGATTTGCCGGGGCCAGTGCTTAAGCATGTACGCGCTATCTTTGGCGAAACCATGCCAGAGGTGCAGTCCGCCATCGTCACCGGGCGAGCAAAATTGGTCTTTATGGGCATCCCTATGCCTGCGCGCTTCCATTTCTACTATGACACCGCTCGCAAAAGTCACTATCATGACATCCAGGTGACCTGGTTTAAAAAGCCAATTCTGCGGGTTCACGAGCGTTTTCTGGATGGAAAGGCGATGCTGGATTTACCATTCGGGCGTGTAGAGAATGATCCTTATACCAATGCCGCTGCCTGGCAGGGTTTCTGGTCGGAAACACTGGCATGGGTTCCAGCCATCGTGTTCGCGACCCCACAGGTGCGATGGGAGGCGATTGACGATTCTTCCGCACGGATGCTTCTCCCCAACGCCGATGATGAGGAAGCCTTCACCGTAAACTTCAACGCGGATAATGGGCTCATGTCTGACATAAACACCATGCGTTATGCCGATAGCAAATCAGGCCAACGTCAGACCTGGACCAATCACATCCAGCAGTGGTCGCGCATCGGCGACCAGCTTATTCCCACGCTGGCGCAAACCAAATGGAACGACGACCCGCCCTGGGCCACCTGGGAGATTGAGCAGGTGGTGTTCAATGTGGATGTATCGGCGCGCTTTGTTCAATTCGGCGGTGATGTCTCGGAATTGTGAGCGAACAGCTCTGCCGAACCTGATCACGTTCCAACATAATTTATCGTGAAGTCAACAGGATCGCGCTTTTGATTGTTGTCAGAAGCGCGATCCTTTAACATCTCCTGAATCCACCACCTGACCCATCACCTCCTCGAACTGGGTGAGTACAATAACGCTGTAGTTGAACGATACTTTCAACGATGTAGCCAGCAAAAGGAGCTGCCTGATGAAGTTGCTAAAAACTTTCCTACTATTGTTCATCCTGGGCATATCCACATCGGTTTCTGCGCAATCCGAGCCGCAGGAAATACCCTACGATAACCATGACAGTTCGGTTGATCTACTCGCCTCCTACTATAATGCGATCAATCTTCAGGATTACCAGCGTGCCTACGATTACTGGGAAAATCCCCCAGAAACCTACGAAGATTTTGTAAGCGGATTTGCGGATACCACCAGCGTCCAGTTGATCGTCCAACCGCCGACATTTATCGACGCCGGAGCAGGCAACCTTCATGTCCAGATCCCGACCGTGTTGATTGCTGAACATACGGATGGCAACCAGTACATTTACTCAGGCTGTTTTGTAACCCACAAATCCAACCTGCACCCGCCGGACATTCTAGAATAAGATTTCTGGCATCTCTCACAGGCAAATCTTGAACAGGTCACCGACGATACGCCTATCCCGGAGCTGCTCATGGAGGCCTGTACTTCCTGAGTGGAGCACGAGTCTTAAAGGCTGTCGGGGGTTTCTAACCCATGACGCTCCATTAACTCATGGTCATAGAGGATGGTTTGCGAGGGACCATCGGCCACCACACAGCCATGATCCAAAACAATGGTGCGCGTGCAGAGTGCTGCCGCCAGCCGCATATCATGGGTGCTGATGAGCAGCGTTTGCTGCGATAGCGTGCTGAGGAGCCTGATCAGATTTCGTCTGGCGCGTGGGTCCAGACCGGCGGACGGTTCGTCGAGCGCCAGGATGATCGGCTCCATACTCAGCACACAGGCAATCGCAATGCGCTTTTTCTCGCCGATACTCAGGTGATGACTAGAACGCTGCGCATAATCGCTCATCTGGACTGCGGCCAGAGCCTGCGCAACACGCTGGCGCACGGTCGCTTCGTCATATCCCATGTGCAGCGGCCCAAAGGCCACATCATCATATACACGCGGCGAGAAAAGCTGGTCGTCCGGGTTTTGAAACACGAGCCCGGTCCATGCTCGGATCTGCCCCAGGTTTACATCCGCAACCGGCAGTCCGCCCACCACGATGCTGCCGGTTGCGCTGCGTAAAATGCCGTTGAGATGCAGCAGGAGTGTGGATTTGCCGCTGCCATTGGCACCCACCAGCGCGACTTTTTCCTCCGGTGCCACATGCAGCGAGACATGATCCAGGGCCAGATGCCCATCTGGATAACGAAAAGACAGTGATTCCACATGAATAGCATGATGGGACAAATTAAAATCTCCAGAGGGTCAGCGCCAGCAGTTCGATCACCAGGAGTAATACAACAGGGATTGCACCCGTTACACAAGTGCGCAGTGTCAACGCTGGCGGGTGCAGCATCCGTGATTGCCCGTTGTAGCCACGGGCGCACATCGCCAGGTAAACACGTTCACTGCGTTCGTAACTGCGCACGAACAGGCTGCCCACCATCGCCCCGGCAACACGCGCGCGCCAGAGGAGATTCCCTCCCGCCTTGAGCGCAGGTGTCGTGGCACTACGCGCAGCTCGCGCACGGAGGAGCCGTTCGGCCTCTTCCGCCAGTGTAAACAGGTAGCGATAGGTAAAACCCAGAATCATCACCAGCGTATCCGGCAGACGCAGGCTGCTCAACGCCCACAGGAGATCACTGAAAGGCGTGGTCATCGCCAGAATCAAGGCTGCCTGGGTTGCCAGCCAGCTTTTCAGCGCCACCGCCACGAAACGCGCCACGCCTGCATCCGTAACCGCCAGCCCGGCGATGGTAAAAACCTCATGACCCGGTGTGGTAAAGGTCAGTGTCAGGGCGGCCAGGGCAAATGGCAGCGCGACCACGGCCATACGGCTCACACGCAGCGCCTTAAGCTGAGCAATTTCCGCCAGGCTGCCCAGCAGCGCCCACAACAGCGGATAGGCAGGCCAGGCGTATTCTGGTGTCAACACGATGCCAATAATCAGGGTAAAGGTGACGACTGTTTTGACACGCGGATCAAATTCATGCAGCAGACTCGTGCCATGTTGGTAGCGTTCCTGGATAGACATCAGTGACGAGCCTAAATCTGTTGTCCACCCTGCCCGGTTTTGCGTTTGCTCAAGCGAGCTGTGCCATAGGAGACGCCTGCGACCAGCAGCACGCCGATTACACCGGCTGCAACGGTCGTCAGCGCCGAGTCCTGAATCATGGATACGGTGTAATCCGGGAAGATTTCATAGGTCGCAGGTTGCGCCACATCCAGAAAACCCTGGTCCTCTGCCACACGCTCCAGACCATCCGGGTTTGGATTCGCCAGCGGCGAGAAGCAAGCGATGAGCAGCGCGATCACCAACCCTACCGCAACCCAATTCGCACCTTGTCTTGCCACCGCTGCGGGTTCGCGCAGCAGTTCGGGCCGTGCTTGCTGGATAAACGCCAGCGCTCCGATGGTAATCAGCGCTTCGCCAGCGCCAATCAGCGCGTGAACGCCTAACATGGCAGGCAGCGCAATCTCCAGTGGCGATGTGTTCGACAACGCCAGTTGCAGCGAAACCGCCACGGCTGCCGCCTCAACCCCCAACCATGCGCCAATCCCTGCCCCGGCAAACTTCCCAACCGAGGAGCCGCCGCTGGCTTTGCGAATGAAGCTATAAACCATATAACCCACAAAAGCGCTGACGATGCCCATATTGAAGATGTTGAAGCCCATCGCCAGCAGCCCGCCATCCTGAAACAGCAGGGCTTGAATCGATACCACACTGGTCATTACCAGCACAGCAGCCCAGGGGCCAAGCAGGATTGCTACCAGCGCTCCACCCAAAAGGTGGCCGGAAGTCCCACCGGCTACCGGGAAATTGATCATCTGCGCGGCAAAAACAAAAGCCGCCAGGACGCCCATCAGCGGGACCTGGCGCTCACTCAGTTCATGGCGCATCTGTCGCAGCGCCACCGCAACCAGGATCACGGCCAATAGCCAGCCAACCATGGAAACAGGGATGCTTAAGAAGCCGTCGGGGATGTGCATTGCAAGGATGCTCATGGCGATCTCCTAGTTGTAAAATCTTACAAATGCAACTTTTTACAACAGATAAATGAGATTATACTTCTCTTAAAAGCAACGAGCAACAAATTACAGGGTCAAAAGATCATGGCAGAAATGACAACTGTCCTTGAAAAAATTCGTGATCAGGGTGAACGTATGACGATGCCGCGCCGCCTGGTCATTGAAGCACTGGGACAATCGCATAAACATCGAACGATTGCCGATATTCACCTTTATATGCAGGCGCATTATCCAGACTACGGGATCAGCGATACGACGATTTACCGGGTGCTGCAATGGCTCAAAGACCTGGAGTTAATCTCGCAAACCGACATCGGCCAGGCTGGTGTGGTCTACGCGCTCATTGATCACCCCTGTCATCATCACCTCATTTGCCTGAGCTGTGGAGAGACCTTCACGGTTGACGATGCGCCATTTGCCACGCTGCGTGATCAACTTCAACAAAATTACGGCTTTGAAGCACGGATTGAGCATATGGCAGTTTACGGTCACTGCCGGAAATGTGTGGAATCGGGCAAAACGAAGTAAAGATCCGCGATCAGGATTACGCGGTACCTTGCACCGTGATTTATTCCATGCGCCGCAGAGCAGCCTGGGCGGCATGATAGCCGCATTGACCATGCACGCCGCCACCGGGCGGGGTAGACGATGAGCAGAGGTAGATTTTGGGTGAGGATGTCGTGTACGGGGAAATCCGAACGACTGGCCGCGTAAATAACTGCGTTAAATCCTGAACGCCACCATTAATATCGCCCCCGATGTAATTGGCATTGTAGCGTTCCATATCAGCCGCAGAATGCACACTGCGTGCCAGCACCCGATCACGAAATCCCGGCGCGAAGCGCTCGATCTGGCTCTCGATCTGCGCCGTCATATCAGCCGACGACCCATTAGGCACATGACAGTAAGCCCACGCGGTGTGCTGGCCGGAAGGCGCACGCGAGGGATCGAACAAAGTCGGTTGAACGAGCAGCACGAAAGGCCGCTGTGAAGGCTCTTGCTTCCAGGCAGCGTGCTCGGATTGGGCGATTTCCGCCAGCGTGTTTCCCAGATGCACCGTTCCTGCACGCTGGACCGCCGGGTCACGCCACGGGATAGGACCATCCAATGCGTAATCCAGCTTAAACACACCCGGTCCATGGCGATAGCGCTCAAGCTGGCGACGATAGCCCGGTGAGAGATGATCGCCCGCAAGACGAATAAGCTGGCGCGGTGTGACATCAAAGAGATAGGCGCGGGCTGGCGGTAGTTCATCAATGGTATTGATCTGCCAGCCAGTGGTGATCTTGCCACCAAGCGAAGCGAGATAGGCAGAGAGCGCATCAGCCACCCGCTGCGACCCACCTTTGGCCAGCGGCCAGCCCACCGTATGCGCCAATATCCCCAACATCAGGCCAAAGGCCGAAGTGGCCGGCCAATGCAGCGGCATGATCGAATGCGCAGCGATCCCTGCAAAAGCCGCGCGCGCCCGTTCACCGCGAAAAACCAATCGTGCCAGCTGTGTCGCCGGAGGCAGCGCCCGAATCCCAAAGATGGTCATTGCAAACGGGTGGCGGGGCAGATGTAAAGGACCAAGAAATTCATCGAGGATCGCCTCGCTGCGGCTGGCAATCGGCTCAAACAAACGCCTGTAGGCAGGGCCATCTGCACCCAATCCTGCCGCCGTTGCTTCCAGAGAGCGTTCGATCAGCACTGTCGGTTCGTGATCCAGCGGATGCGCCAGCGGTATATCGGGGTGAACCCATTCCAGGCCATATTGCTCCAGTGGCAAACTCTGAAAGAACGGAGAGGCCACCGCCAGCGGCATGATTGC
>JAIOHN010000889.1 GCA_019912985.1 Anaerolineae bacterium
GCCAGCAAAATGCTGGAAATCAAGGATAAATACGGGCCAGAGGCGATGGTTTTTTCATCGACTCATAATCTCAGCCAGGTGCAGTTCGAAAATCTGCTCTATGGCTTTGGTTCGCCAAATTATGGAACCCAGCGCAGCCTGTGCTTCAATGCCATGATCGTCGCTAACATGATGACCTATGGCATGGAAGAACCGGAACGCATTTATGACCAGGACCTTCAATATGTCATCCTGACTGGTCGCAACCTGATGGAGGCTATCTCCACCTCAGAAACAGGCGACCTGAGTGATGCAATCGCACGTGGGGTGAAGGTGATCTATCTCGACCCGCGCTTCACCAAGACCGCAGCCAAAGCCAGTGAATGGCTGCCGGTCAAACCTGGCACCGATCTGGCATTTCACCTCGCCTTGCTGAATGTGATTATTGACGAGGAACTCTACGACCGGGCTTTTGTCGAGGCCTACACCATCGGCTTCGATACGCTGGCGGAAGAAGTCCAGCAGTATACGCCCGAATGGGCTGCGCCAATTACCGAGATCCCTGCCGATACCATCCGGCGCATTGCCCAGGAATTTGCCGCCGCCGCACCTCATGCATTGGCACACAACGGCTGGCGTACGTCTAACTTCATCAACTCTTTCCAGACGCAGCGCGCCATCACCATCCTGAATGCGCTGGTGGGCAACTGGAATGTCACGATGCGGGCTTCTGCCGGGGAAACCGGCGGCGCGTTAGGCAAACCGCCTCAGCCGCCATACCCGCGTGTTTCAGCGCTGCGGCTGGATAATGTGCCGTCAAAATATCCGGTAGTACCGTTCAAGCTCGGTGTGTTTCAGGAGCTGCGTGACAGCATCGTCAGCGGCGAGCCTTATCAGGCACATGGCTGGTTCATCTCCCGCCAGAACCCGGTGATGTCGCTGCCCGACCGTAACAAGACGCTGCAGGCATTCGAAAAGATGGATTTCATCGCCACCGTCGACATCATGCTGAATGATACGGCCTGGTTCTCCGATGTGGTCCTGCCCGAATCCTCTTACCTGGAACGCTACGACCCGGTGCTGCCGGTAGGCGATAAAGTCTTTCTGCGCCAGCCGGTGATTGAGCCGCAGGGGGATACCAAATCCGCACTGTGGATCTTCAAACAGTTGGGCGAGCGCTTGGGCCTCGGTGATTTCTTCCAGTACGAAGACGAAGAAGACTACATCCGCCAGCAGCTTGCGCCGTTGGGCGTCACGCTGGAAGAGATGAAGTCGAAGGGTTATGTCGAGCTTCCCGCTGGCGAAGCAGAAGAGCCGAGCTACACCTGGAACACCTCCAGCGGCAAGATCGAACTGTTTTCCGATACGCTGGATCGGGTTGGTTTCCCGGGTGTTCCGGTCTGGGACGCGCCGCCGCAGCCCGCGCAGGGCCAGTTTTACCTGCTCACCGGCAAAGTCGCCCAGGCGACCCAGTTTGCATCACAAAATAACCAGCTTCTCCACAAATACGCGGACGAACCCCGCTTGTGGATCAACGATCGTGTCGCTGAAGATCGCGGCCTTGTGGATGGCGACTGGGTAGAAGTCACCAGCGAAGTCGGGCAGGTCCATATCCGCCTCAAACCGACCGTTGGCATCCGTCCCGACTGTGTCTATATGACGCCCGGTTATGGTCACCTGTCTCAAGGGTTGACCACGGCTTATGGCGTGGGCGCAAATGACTCGGTCTTACACGTTACCTATACCGATCCGGCGAGCGGCAGTCAGGCGCTGAGCCAGACGTTCGTTACGGTCAGAAAGGCAGAAGAACATGGCTGAACATTCCAGCGCGCCGCGCTATGGTTTTTTGATTGACGCCTCCCTGTGCATTGACTGCCGTACGTGCATGGTGTCTTGCAGCGTTGAAAACAACGTCTCGATGGAGAGCACGCGTATCTGGATCAAGGAAACCGGTGTCACAGGTACTTTCCCGGATCTCAAGCGCTTTACCGTTCCCTATCATTGTATGCATTGTCAGGACCCGTCCTGTGTCTCCGCCTGCACAGTC
>JAIOHN010000890.1 GCA_019912985.1 Anaerolineae bacterium
AATGAAACTCGCTCCAATGATCACGCCACGACTGTTTTCTCCGGCTGCCGCGATGATGGCATCCGCATCTGCTAGCGAGCGCAGGGTAAACACACCACTCAGACCCATCCCAGGCACTTTCAACTGGCGGGGTTCTGCGCCAGTCGCCAATAACAAGCTGTCATACTGAACTGTGCTGCCATCTTCGAGGGTGATGCCGTGCACACTAGGATCTATCGCTGTGACGCGGGTATTGAGGCGTAATTCGATATTGTGCCCCGAATACCAGCCTGCATCGCGCAGCGGCATCCATTCAGGTTTTGCGTGCCCATCCAGATAATCTTTAGAGAGATTGGGACGATCCACAGGTACTTGCGGCACAGCGCTAATCAGAGTGATTTTTCCGCCAAATCCAGCGCGCCGCAGCTCCTCTGCCGCAGCATTCCCAACAGCGCCTCCGCCAATGATAACGAAGCTCTGAGGATCAGGCGCTGCTTCCGGTTCTGGTTGTGAGGATGGGCTATCCGGAATTGTGATGACGACTTCCCGCCCTTCCATGCGTATCGGATATGTCGGCAGATCATTCAGCGCCGGTGGTTCCAACCGCAAACCGCTGCGAATGTCAAAACAGGCATGATGCCAGGGGCACATCACCGTGTGACCTTTTAGAACGCCTTTATCAAGTGGGCCGCCATAATGTGTACACGCAGCTCGAAACGCATATAATTCGCCATCAACACGAGCCAGTACAACGGCGCTTCCATCGAGATCGAGACGGAGCATCTCGCCATCTTGAATCGATTGCATTCCCAGATCAACACGATATTCCGACATAACAACACCTCCTCAATATGCCCATAGTAGTTACTTGTATAACTACTACAATACAGGGAAGAGGTATCCAATGTCAAATGGCTGGTATCTATTGGTCTAGCAATCGTCGCATATGCGCCAACCAACTATCCTCGTCTGGACTGAGTGACTGCAATAGGCTTTGTGTTTCGGGCGACAGCAGAGAGGTTATACTATCACCTGTATCTCCCAAAATAGATGACAATGCAATGCTATGACGTATATACCAACTTGCTAACTCGCCTAAATAATGTTGGCGAGTTCGGATCCCTTCCGCGCTTAGATCTCCATTTTGTTTATTGACTTGAATGTCTGCCATAACTAGATTGGCTTCATCCTGTACGGCGATAAGCCACCGGGTCTGCTGACTGGATATTACTGGATATCGATAGATCGTACCGCAGCAGAAACCGCATTCCTGCGGACAAGCCTGCAAACAAAGCGTTTGCACCGGAATGTTGCGACCAATCGCCTCAGTGATGACATCGTTGAGTATTTTTGCTTCGGGTTGCCACATGGCAACGATAATGTTTTCTTGTGCCTGTTCTATGAGCGTTCGAACCTGACCTATAACAGCATCGTAGCTCTCAACATTCCACACATAATCGCGTTCACCAGGTTTAGAAACGGATTCCAAACCCTCAGATGCGGCATCCAAGATTGATTTGAAGCGATTCCCCAATCTTTTGGTCAGTTGACCTGGAGAAATGGGCGAGTATACGGCACTGTTAGGAGTATCTGCGCGGATAACAATTTCACGTTCTTCTAGTTTCTGCAAAACCTTGTATATATTGGGGCGGGGTATCCCAGAGACTTTCGCGAGTTCATAACCATTTAGGGGATTTTCCTGGAGCAGCGCAATGTACGCACGAGCTTCATAATCCGTGAAACCCAGTTCCTGGAGTAGGCTGTTTAGATCAGTCATATTAAGTCCGTAGTTGTTATTATAACTACTCTCATTTTGCATTACTCATCGTGTCAAGTCAATGACCTGCAATACAACGTTACTGGAAATCAGGACATGCAATGGGAAGGCAAAAGGCGTTCACATACCTCGATGACTTATACTAATTTGGGAGCGTTTCCCACAACTCGATTCGATTGCCTTCCGGATCCCTGAAGTAGCACACGAGCGCGCCCCATTTCTCCGCCAGTTCTGAGACAGCAATCTCGCGTGCTCTCAGCTTGTCGTGGGCTTTCTTAATATCGGAAACCTGCCAGGAAAGCGTAATCCCGCCTCCTGACGCGCTTTTTATCGATGCCCTCTGCTCGTCGGCAACACTAATGAAAGTGCTTTCACTAATCTGGAACTCTATGAACCAGTCGTTCTTGTAACTGGGTGATAATTGCAGAATCTCCTGATAGAATGCGATCATTTCAGTCCAGTTTCGGCAATACAGAATTGTATTTGTGCGCGTAATTTCAAACAGCATCGTTCTTCCATCCATCCTATGCCTGTCGTTTATTTTAGATGGAACTTCGTTGTTTTCGACCTCAAACAGAAAATAGAGTCGCGTGTGATCGAGATCAAGCGGCACCAGGCGGATTTTAGGCTATACTTCTGGTATGGAGGGTGGCCGGCACCATGTGATTGGACTGATAGAACGAGCTACCCTGGATAGGTGGCTGTACATCAAATTGATCGTCGGTTAGAAACGTGAACAATCATGGCCGGACGCCGGAAAACACCAATAGAAAGCGAAATCATCGAACCTCAGAGTTGCACGGTTCATCTGCGACTACATATCCTTAAACAACTCCCATTTTTTAAAGACCTGCCCGATGAGGCAATTAGCCAAATCAACGCACTGTTTCGGGCGGAGGGATGTGAAGCTGGCAAATTCATCTATTTTGCAGGTGATCCGGGGGTCAGCCTGTACGTTGTAGCACAGGGCAAGATAAAGCTATTACGCCATGCGGTGACCGGGCAGGAAGTTGTGTTAGGTATACTTCTCCCCGGTGAATTTTTCGGCAGCCTGCCCGTGTTGGGAGAGGATACACACCCGGATACTGCCCAGGCCCATACGACAGGCTGTGTATTAACGATCACAGGTGATGACTTCCAGAAAATCTTACAGCAGTACCCTGGTGTCAGTCTGGCTATGCTGGAAATCGTCAGCGCCAGACTCAGGGAGGCACGTGAGATCATCCACCAACTTAGCGCCTCCTCCGTCGAGAGCCGCCTGGCCGCCACGCTGCTAAAGCTTGCAAGCAAGCTGGGCAAAACACAAAACGATGAATTATTGATCCAACTGCCTCTATCACGCCAGGATCTGGCGGATATGACTGGCGCCACCGTAGAAACTATCAGCCGCACTATGAGCCAGTTCCGCAAACAGAAGCTAATTGACTCTGGGCGGCGCTGGGTTGCGATTACTGATCGCGATGGCCTCAAGGAGATTGCTGGATTGTGATTGTCTGAGTCACAGACAGTCACCCCCTCGGTTCTCCTGATTTTCCTCTTGAATCAAACAGCCTGATTTCTCATGCAGTAAATTGCGCCAGATCATTCAAGTGTTCTGGCGCTTTTGCTATTGTGAGTACATAGCAATTGATCAAACAGACAGATGTGAGGAGAACATCATGACAAAAACCACACTAAGAAGCAATGAATTATCGTGCCCATCGTGCATTGCGAAAATCGAAAAATCCCTGAAGGGGGTCGATGGGGTCGAAGCAGCAAAGGTGCATTTCACTACTGGGCGGATTGAAGTGCAATACGACGAAAGCCGTGCCAGTGTCAGTGATCTGATAGAAGCGGTTCGCTCCGCTGGCTACGAAGCGAAACCATCAGCCTTTTAGCCTATCCCACAGACAGCAAAAGTTAGAGAGGTGGCATCTGCACATAGCTGGCCACCTCTCCGAATAAATGGAGACAATGAAGATGAAACAGTTTGGAAAATGGATTGAACAACCGGCCCAGCGCCGAAAACTGATCACGTTGGTGAGCGGTGGTCTGATTATCCTGGCCCTGATCGCCGGGGAACTGTTCGGGCAAAC
>JAIOHN010000891.1 GCA_019912985.1 Anaerolineae bacterium
GGTGGACAATGCGCAGCGGACCGGCTGGGAATGCGAAGAGTGCGGGAGTGATTGTGATTTCGAGGAATACTACTTGCTCGGGCATGTGATCCGAATGGAGTGGTATTGCTGGAATTGTGATACTTCGTACGAAGTCGACATAAACGATTTATTGTAGGAGTTCCGATAATGCAGATTCTCAAGGTTGAGGCGAAAGCGTAGGGCGGTATGCCAGATATTGAGGATACGGCAGGGCAGGGCGGTCACGGGTGCAGCACATGGCGCTATGACCGTGAGCGCTATACATTCACTTGCACGGAATGCGGACACGAGTCTGAGCGTGATGAACCAACCGGCGAATGGGAATACGATTATGAGGAATGGCCGCGCTGTTCATGTCCGTGGTGTCACTGCCTCAATGAGACAGAATATGGCGAGGTGTGCAATGCCTGCCAGCGCGGGTCACATCAGGGGTAAACCGCCCTACTCTGCCTATTACGATTTGCTTAGTCCAGATAAATCTTCTTATCATGAGTGATATTACAGGCGCAAAATCCGTAATATCACTCCCCTACCAAGTTAACTGTCCACGTGGACAGTGAAAGAGGATGCAATGAACGAAGATAGCGAACGCGAAATTAATCTCTATCGTCGATTGTACCAAGTCTGCCACACGGCATTACTCGCCATAGCAACTTATGATGCAGGCGGTGGACGTGGTATAGAGAGTTATGCGCGCGATCAAGGTATCCCTGTCGAACGCTATAAGGACATAAGCAAATCTGATTGGGAATATCTGCGGCGGGTTGATTATGAAGTCGCCAATAGTGCATTGCAGCGTGTTAATGAAATTGTCCAAATGATGAAAGGCAAATAAAAACACCCCCGGCATTCGCTTCCGGGGGCCATCCACTTGATTAACACTCAATCTACGGGGTGCTAGGGTCACATGATACACCTCCCCTACTCCGTATTTACCCCTATCCTCTCACGCTCTTTGTCTGCATTTGCGGGAATCAAAAACACCCGGCACATGGCCGGGTGTCCGTTCTTTGCGGTGTATTTGCGCTATGCCGCGCGTTGCAACGAAAATGACTTGTCGCCCTGGTGATCGCCCAGAGCAGGCACCTTCCCCGCTTTCGCCACGCTGTAAGTCAAAGCCGGGCCGATCAGCAGCAGGATAATATTCGTCAGCGGTTCGGCAATCGCGTTGAGGAAATTAACCCCGGCGTCAAGTTGTTCCACCAACCCGGCCAACGTCGCCAGGATATACACCAGGGCGGCAATCCCCACCACAAACAGGTAAATCGTCTCTGTCTTCACCTGCGTTCCGGGGATCGCCCATTTCAGCCCGGCAATCACCAGAAACGCGATAAAGTTGAGGGCAATCACCGCCCCGTTGAGGAAGTCGTCAATATTCCCGTTGTAGTCGCCAATGACCGGCGTCACGTCGATTTCATCTGGCAGGGGTAGTGGATCAGGGGTGACTTCGACCGTCGGTACGGCGGTCGGCTCTTCAGTTTCCTCCTGTGCCAGCGCCGTGAAGGCGAAGCACAGCAGTGAAATCAGGAGTAATGCAGTGAAAAACAAACGAACCATCTTACTCTCCTTGTGCTAACTTGAGCAGCTCTCGTAAGGTACTGATACTGTTGCGATGATCTTCAATCTCGCTTTTGGTGAGCACGCGCTGGGCTTCCAGTTCTTCTATCATCTGCGCGTACAACGTCCTTAACTTCTGGTTGGATTCTTGCCGGGCTTCCGCAGAGCGGATGTAGGTCTCTTCCTTGATGATCATGCCCTTCAGGAGCTTGACCGCGTCCGCGTTGACAACACTACCCTGTTCCAGTGTGACCACGTCGCTGCGTACCCAGCCGATTTGCCATCTGCCAGCTTCACCACGCGCCAGGAGCCATCGGGTTGTGTGGCGTAGTCCTGTTCGGCCTCGGTGAGCGCGTAGAACGGAATATGCTGGACTTTGACGGCCATAGTGGGAATCGCGCCGACCTTCGCGCTGGCAACCTTCGGCTCCGCCCGAACGTTGCTCACGCTGCCCCCGCTGGCAATCGCAGTATACGCCTGCCAGCGAGTATCATTTGCGCCGGGCGTGGGATTGGGCTGCGGGAGTGGGTCCATTTCAGAGCTGGTTGCCAGCGTGTCAAGCAGCATGGTGAGCGTGTGATAGGAACAGCCGTACTTGACATCCCAATCTTTATCGCCCGGGTCCAGCATGAACCACGCGAAGCCCTGGTAATAATCCGGCGCAACTTCATTGAGCCATTCGATTTGATCGTAAAGCAAACGTTCAAACCAGCTATCGCCATGCTTGACGACATATTCAGGCATCATCTTTTCGTACAGCTTGCGCAGGGTCATTACGCCACGGAAGCTGTCATATGGCGCGGGTGTGACCTTGTAGTGGTCGATTACTTCCTGGTAGATGTTGCGCACCTTACCGGTCGCTTCGTCTTTCCAGTTGTGCAGGTGGGGCGTGTCATCCCACGGGCATTCGAGCACGGCCAATGGAATCGGCTTGCGCTCTGGCGCGATTTCTGCCAGGCGCTTGTTGGCCCACATACCCCGGAAGGCGGTCCAGTTGGAGCGCCAGTAGGTTTCCACGTCTTCCTTCGTGGCCCACTGCGACCGGTCAAAGATCAGGTCCGGTTCCAGCAGCACGTCCGGCTTATAGCCGTCGGGATGGCCTTTGACCGGTCGGGACGTGGCCGCGCCATTGAAGATGTGCATCAACGTGTACTCA
>JAIOHN010000892.1 GCA_019912985.1 Anaerolineae bacterium
TGGATATTCCGCAGCTAGTTTATAATGGGTTTCATAAAACCAGCGTGAGAAAATGCCATGTCAATTAGCTATCAATTTGAAATTGTCACCCATCTTGAACCTGAAGTAGAATTGAATCAATTTCTCAACAGTATAGAAATTCAGGGGAAGATTCGAAAAGACATTCGACGTGGTAAAACTTTCTATGAATCGTTTCATCAGCCCTTGTTTTGGTGTATTTCCTATCAGATTGACGATATTGACGCTTGCTCGGAATTACTGGGCATCAAATCTAACGTGACAATTGATATGCACCCTTATAGTCCACATTCGGTTGAAGTGATGTTACTGACTCTCCGATCAACAATGAATTGGTTATTTCAAAACAGAGGTGATGCGGCTTTACTCTCACATTGTGAGGCAGTTCACTTATATAGGAAAGATGGTATATTGATTCTTAATAGTGATCCTGATGTATGGACACCAGCATATTTGGCTGAGATTAATCTGCCTTATGAGGAGAGATTTATCCGACCGTAGGCTACAGCCGCATGTAAACAAGAGTAATTTGATGTTAAAGATCGAGGGTCACGAAATAAAAACGCCGCATCATAGCTGACACGGCGTTTCCAATATTGATTGTGTTTCGGCTTATTCCATCACATCGCCTGCGAGGCTGAGGAGGCCGGTGCTTAGTTTGGGCATCCGGGCTTTTTCCTCGTCCTTGCCGAACTTGATGACATCGCCGTTTTCGGCAATGGCTTCGACCGCCAGACCCAGGCTTTGCAGTTCCTTCACCAGCACGCGGAAGCTGGTCGGGATACCGGGTTCTTCAATCGGTTCGCCCTTGACGATGGCCTCGTAGGTTTTAACGCGCCCCTGCACATCGTCGGACTTGACGGTGAGCATTTCCTGGAGGGTATAGGCCGCGCCGTAAGCTTCCAACGCCCACACTTCCATTTCGCCAAAGCGCTGACCGCCGAACTGCGCCTTACCGCCCAACGGCTGCTGGGTAACGAGGCTGTACGGGCCGGTCGAGCGGGCATGAACTTTGTCCTCGACCAGATGCGCCAGCTTGAGCATATGGATCATGCCAACGGTGACAGGACGGTCGAACGGTTCACCCGTGCGCCCGTCATAGAGCGTGTGCTTTCCATAGATCGGCAGTGGCTTGCCAGTTTCAAACATGACCTGATCGGCCACCTGCTGCAACGCCTTGCCTGCCGCACCTTCAGGGATAACGTATTCCGGATTCGCCCATTCAATCCACAACCTGAGGAAAGTATCGAGCAGTTGCTCATCGCGGATTCGGCGATCTTCCAGCGTTAACCCTGTTGTATCGAACAGCAGGTTTTGATCGGGATCATATCCCTTTTCGCGCAGCCATTCAGCCAGCACGACACGGCGGGCATACACTTCGTCCGTGCTCAAACGATCACGGTCATACAGCGAATTTTCCGTGAGCCACTGCTGGATATAGAGACGGCGGACTTCGTTATCGTCTTCCAGTTCTTCAGGGTCATAATCATACTGTTTGACCCACTCCCAGGCGCGGTTGCTAATGTCCGTCCAGGCTTTGTCGATCATCCAGGCGCGTCCGAGTTCAGCGCGGATTTCGCTTTCCTTCGCGCCGTCAAACACCGGGGTGATCGCGCGGAAGCCGAGGCGATCCGCCGCCCAGCCCAGGTGAATTTCCAACACCTGACCGATGTTCATACGACCGGGAACGCCGAGCGGATTCAGGATGATTTCCACTGAACGACCATCGCTGAGGTAGGGCATATCCTCAATCGGGACGATTTTGGAGATAACACCTTTGTTCCCGTGACGACCGGCCATTTTATCGCCGACGGTCAGCTTACGCTTCTGGGCGACGCTGACGCGCACCATCTTCTCGACGCCCGCCGGGAGGTCGGGATGCTCTTCGCGGGTGAAGGTTTTGACATCGACGACCTTGCCCTTTTCCCCGTGCGGCAGGCGCAGCGATGAGTCTTTCACTTCGCGTGCCTGTTCGCCGAAGATCGCGCGCAGCAGTTTTTCTTCCGGGCTGAGTTCTTTTTCGCCCTTCGGCGTGATCTTACCGACCAGAATATCATTTGGGCCGACTTCCGCGCCGATGCGGACGATACCGAATTCGTCAAGGTCTTTCAGGGCATCTTCGCCCACATTCGGGATGTCATAGGTAATTTCTTCCGGCCCCAGCTTGGTGTCACGGGCTTCAATTTCGTGCTTCTCAATATGGATGCTGGTAAACTTGTCATTCCGCAGCATATCCTCGCT
>JAIOHN010000893.1 GCA_019912985.1 Anaerolineae bacterium
TCGCTAACCCAAGCCCACTGCCCTCAGCTTTTTCATGATGGCTCGCCCGATAAAAAGCATCAAAGATATATTCCTGATCGGACAACGGGACGCCAGGGCCGCTGTCGCGCACGCTGATGCGAATATAATCAGGTTGATTGATCGCCGTAATCCAGATGTGACCGCCGACCTCTGAGTATTTGATCGCATTACCTAAAAGGTTCACGACCACCTGGCCGAGGCGCTCTTCATCCCCCCAGACGGTCGCTAATTCCGAGTCGACATCCTGATGCAATGTAAGCTGACGCTGTTCGAGTAGGCCCTCTAGCAGTTCTACCTTTTCCTGAATAACGCGCTTGAGATCACAACTCGCAAATTGAAACTGAATACTTCCCTCAGTCTTGGCCGTTTCCAGCAAAGACTCCACAAGGCTTTGCATCTTTTCAAGGCTTAGGAGCGCTCGTTCGCAAAAATATTGCTGGCGCTCATTCAGTTCTCCCGTATACTGCACTAATTCAATAAACCCCCTGACCGCGTTGATTGGGGTTTTCAAATCGTGAGACACGACCGAAAAGACATCCTTCTGTAAACCAGTTTGTTGATCAGACATCACAACTCCCGCGCAACCAAAGCCGGTAGTGTATCCAGAGCATAGGCCAGACGTGTTCCATGCCATGTAAGTAGCGAGCCATCGACCTGATAAATCCGACTGTGTCGTACTGCCGGAACATCCAACTGCTGGAACAACGGATAATGCTCATCAGAGAAATTAAACGGCTCACTTGGCAACAAAATCACATCCGGTTGTGCCGCTTCCACTTCCTCTAATGTAACACGTGGATAGCGAATATCGCGATCATCCTCCACATCAGTCGATTCAGCCTCACCAAGATCGGCTTTCAGCGGATAGTGGCGCATACGATCAGCAAAGACATTCCAGCCGCCACACAGACGCAACAAATCATGAATATAGGTGTCAGCATTAAATGTCATCAGCGGATCAAGCCAGATCGGCATAAACACCCGCATCAAGTGGTCCTCATTTGCACGGCTTATGCCTTCTACCCAGTCCACTGTCTGCTCGATCAAACGCACGCGCGGGACCATGCTGGTTTCATCAAACACATACATGATGTTCCAGATCAGATTTAGCGCATCACGCACCGTTTTTGGAAATGTCACCCACACAGGGATACCCGCTTCCAGAAGTTTATCAACGGATGCCCTTGCATTTTCCTCCTGGTTGGCAATCACCAAATCAGGAGTCAGCGCAATAATCTGGTCCACATCAGGATTCTTTGTACCGCCAACACGCGGCAGTCCTGCCACACCTGCTTCTGGATATACACAGTAGTCCGTAATCCCCACCAGACGATCACCGACGTTCAAGTCAAACAATGACTCGGTGACGCTTGGCACCAGAGACACCACCCGGCGGGGCGGCTGTTTTACAGGTGCGTCCATCTGGAAAGAATAGGACGGATTATCCATGAGCTTTCCTATTGTAGCGCCACCACCTGGTCGCGCGCGGGTCCTACACTGACTGTCTTAACCGGCACATCGCAAAGTGAGGCGATACGCTTAATAAAGTTATGTGCCGCCGCTGGCAGATCACTTGCAGCATGAATGCCGCTGATGTCTTCCTTCCAGCCAGGCAGTGTCTCATAGACCGGCTGGACACTTTCCAGTTCGCGAATGGTTGTCGGTGGGAAATCCTGCTGTTTCCCATTCACTTCGTAGGCCACAGCGATCTTGACTTCATCTAACCCACTCAGGACATCCAGCTTGGTGACATAAAGCTCGCTAAAACCATTTACCTGAGCCGAATAGCGCAAAATCACGCCATCCAACCAGCCACAACGCCGCTGTCGGCCAGTTGTCGTCCCATACTCATCCCAGAAATTGTCACCGGTACCGCGCAGACGGTCCGCGATCGGTCCATCCAGCTCAGTTGGCATTGGCCCTGCCCCAACTCGTGAACTAAATGCCTTAGTAACGCCAACCACACGTTCCACATACATAGGCCCAATCCCCAGGCCCGCTATTGCGCCGCCAGCCGTTGCGGTCGAGCTGGTCACGAATGGATAATCCCCGTGATCGACATCCAGCATTGCGCCCTGCGCACCTTCCGCCAGCACTTTCGCGCCTTCTTTCAAACGCTGGTTGAGATACACACTGGTATCGACGAGATAAGGCTGCAACCGCTGTGCCGCCTCAATATACTGAATCGTGCTTTCGTGAGAGTCCAGTGGTGTGATGCCCTGGCGAATCAAAACTTCGTTGGCACGCTCAATCGAAGCGTGTAGCGCATCCGCAAAGTCCTCAATATTCGTCATTTGACCAGCGCGGACGCCCTGCCGTGCGGCCTTATCGAGGTAAGCTGGCCCAATTCCACGCAATGTCGTACCCAGCGCCTGGGCACCACGTGCTTTCTCAGCCGCTTTGTCCAATGCAATGTGGGCCGGGCTGATAATATGTGCACGTGTACTGATTAAGAGACGACCGGGGCTTACATCAACACCACGCGCCGCCATTTCGTCCATTTCCTTAAGCAGATTTACCGGGTTGATGACCATGCCATTACCCAGCACACAAATGATTTGCTCACGCAGAATCCCGGAAGGCAGGAGATGAAATTTAAACAACTCACCATTTACATAAACTGTGTGTCCTGCGTTATCGCCTCCCGCAAAGCGCGCAGTAATATCCGCTTCTGCTGCAAGCTCATCTGTCACGCGACCCTTACCTTCGTCGCCCCAGTGCGCCCCAATCATAATGGTTACAGGCATTGAATTAATCTTTCCTCTTCAGGCTTGAAAACTCTGTCCGAGCGTGATTTTGACTTCACGCTTTCCCCAGGGCTGGACCTCCCCGGTAGGTCCCAGCGCCAACGCTGAATCGGGACCGATGTGGACCGCAATGGCGGCGGGCTTTTGTAACAACAGTTCTCGTGCTGCTGCCTCAGCCACTTCCCCGATCAATCCGGGAACCACAAAAGCATCTTCTAACCATTCCATGCCAGCATTAAGCTGACCATTTTCGACAACCCAGGCACCAAACAGCATCGCGCTCAGACCCTGTGCCAAGACGACCGCACCATTCTGAAAAGCATTCTGTATCCCAGCGATCGCGGCTCCTACAAGCGCAGAACGCAGATCCGCAACCTGGTTTGTATCCCCGATGACAATCACGCTGGCTTCACCTAAACGCTGCTGAATCGTGCGGTCATCCTCTGCATAAATATCGACCAGGTAACCTGTTGGCGCACCCATGTCTTCCATGCTGTTGAATGTATCTTCAAC
>JAIOHN010000894.1 GCA_019912985.1 Anaerolineae bacterium
GCTGTGATTGCCATCTCGATGATCCGGGTACTGCGGGCGCTCGAGGTGGAAAACCAGCTGCGCCTTGATGCGGTTCAGCGAGCCAAAGTGGAAGCGGAACAGTTGAGTCATGAAGAATTGACCCGGCTCAACGCCGAACTCAAGGCCGCGAATGAAGAAACCGCCCGCCTGTTATACGAGGTCCAGCAGCGTGACGCGCTGCGCGGCGAGCTTCTGCAGCGCATCACCAATGCGCAGGAAGCGGAACGTAAGCGCATCGCACGCGAACTGCATGATGGCACAGGACAGGCGCTTACCGGATTGGCATTGGGCTTACGAGGGCTATCCGCGCAGATTCACAAAGACCCGGAAATGCTTGCGCGGCGATTGACCACACTGGAAACAATGGCAACCTCCTCGCTCGGCGAACTGCGCCACTTAATCAACGATTTGCGCCCGCCCCAGTTAGACGATATGGGGCTGGTTGCGGCGCTGCGGTGGTTGGTCGAACAGTACCGTGATCAGGAAGCCCCCCAGGTCAAACTGGAAATCAAATCATCCGCCTATCCCTTGCAGCAGGAAGTGGAAACTACCTTATTCCGCATCGCGCAGGAAGGCTTGAATAACGCCATGAAACACGCTCATGCACAAAACGTCTGGGTCACGCTGGACTTTCAATCGGGGCCAGCCCTGACCGTGCGTGATGACGGCATCGGCTTTGATCCACACGCCATTACCGATCCATCGAACCCACATAAATCGTGGGGATTGGCCGGGATGCAAGAACGTGCAAACCTGATTAACGCGACCCTGACACTGGAATCACGTCCCGGCAGCGGCGCATCTTTTTCCGTACAGCTAAACGATCCACGTTCTATGGAGACAGATTATGCCCATTAAGGTGCTGATTATTGACGACCATGCTGTCGTCCGTGCGGGCATCCGCATGTTATTGGAGAGCGACCCAAGCATTGAAATTGTGGGCGAAGGCGAGAACGGTCAGGAAGCAATTAACCTCACCAAAACACTCACGCCAGATGTGGTGCTGATGGATGTCACCATGCCGGTGCTCGACGGTGTGGAAGCCACCCGGCAGATCAAAGCCAGTGCCGAAGCACCGGCAATTCTGACCCTCACAATTCACGAGGGTTCCGATTACTTCTTCCAGATGTTGCAGGCTGGAGCATCAGGCTATGTGCCGAAACGAGCCGCCCCAGAGGAACTCTTACGCGCCATTCAGGTGGTTGCTGCCGGGAATGTGTTCCTGGAACCTGAGATCGCCAAGAGTCTTGTCGCGGATTATCTGGTGCGTGTGCGTGAAGGCTCAGAGCGTGACAGCTACGATGGCTTAACCGATCGCGAGCGGGAAATCCTGGTTTTAATCGCTGAGGACGAAACCAATCAAGCCATCGCAAACCAACCGGGAATCTCGGTAAAAACGGTCGAGCGTCACCGCGAGAATATCATGAACAAACTCAACCTGCACACCCGAACGGAATTGGTGAAATACGCCATCCGTAAAGGGCTGATCTCGCTAGACGATTATTAGCGATGATAAAGATCATCCATACATTGTGACATATCCCGCTAACTCGAAATCAATGTTTCGCTTACACTGCACACATGGCGCGAGATATGACTCAAACAGTGAAAGCTGTGTCATTGGTTCCGCTCGCTAAATTGATAGATCGAATTTGGTTTATGTTTCTTTGAATCGGCCACAAAGGGCGCACTGGTCACCTAAGTTCACCCGCGACGCCTCGGATTTTTACAGGCAAACTTAATGAACAAACACCTCAAGCACTATCTACCATTCAAAATTGCCCTCCTGGGCATCACTGGAACTGCACTCATTCTGGTTGGGTTGACGTTTATGCTTTCCACGGCGGAGGTTCACGCCCAACCACCAGACGATGCCGAGTATATCGGCGACAGTGACTGTGCTTCCTGCCATATCAGTCTGGGCCGCTCACATGGCGATTCACGCCATTCGCGCACGATGGTCAAAGTTGAGCGCGAGCCTGAGGCAGTCGTCGCAGATTTCAACCAGGGTGAAGAGGTTCGCCAGGTTCAATTCCCAGGCGAAGATGCTCCCCGCGCCTTTACGCTGGAAGACATCGCCTACACCATCGGCACAGGACGCCACCTTCAGGGGTATCTCTACGAGCTGGAAAGCGGCGGCTACGCGGTTTTACCGGCTGAATGGAATGCCGATGATGGGGTCTGGCAGCCTTACGGTCAGGTCGAGAATTGGCCGGACGAAAGCTATGATTGGACCCAAAACTGCGCTGGTTGTCATACGACTGGCTTAAATCCAGAACGTGGCAAATGGGAAGATGCCGGGGTTCAGTGTGAATCCTGTCACGGACCAGGCAGTGCCCACGCCGACGCCGCCGATGACGCCGGTCCTGAACCAAGCGACTCTGAAATGGAAGAAATTCGCGGGGCAATCGTTCTCAGCCCAGACCCACAGATTTGCGGGCAGTGTCACAACCAGGGCACGTCACCAGAAAGCGGCCTGCCCTACCCGGCAGATTATGTCCCAGGCGGAACACTGGTCGCCGATGGCGTTTATCAACTGGTTGCGCCCGATGATGAAGCGCATTGGCGCGCATCCGGTCACGCCAGCAGCCCGAACATGCAGTACAACGAATGGCTTGTTTCCGGCCACGCTAACGCGCTAAACACCATGAAAATGAGTGATTACGCGGATGCAAGCTGTCTGGAATGCCACAGCGCCGATGCCGCCTTTACGCAATATCTGATCGACATGACAGAAGCGGGCGATCGCCCTGGCGACATTCCGGACCCGGCGACACTGGATAGCGCACAGTTCGGCGTCACCTGTGTCACCTGTCACACTATGCATGGCGAAACCAGCGAGGATTATCAGCTGGTTGCAGAGCCGTACACACTGTGTACCACCTGTCACAGTGACAACAACAACATGGAAGAGATTCATCATCCAGTGCAGGAGATGTTCGAAGGACTGCCGATCGTTGATGAAGTGGAAGGTCAACCCTCCAATCACTTCCTTCAGGGCGCAGAATGCACCACCTGTCACATGCCTTTGACGCAGGATAATGGCAGCACCTGGTATTCAGGCAGCCACACGATGTCGCCAGCTTTGCCAGGCGCTGTGACCGGCGACCAACCTGACTCCTGCACATCCTGCCATACCGATCTCAGCCAGGAGTATATGCAGCAGTTCGTCGTCGAAACTCAAGACGGTATCGACCAACGCCTCAGCGATTTGCATGTCAACATCAGTTCCAACACGGATGTTGAGGATTGGGTGAAGACGATATTCAATGTAGTCGCAGGCGATGGCAGTCACGGCATTCACAATTACGCCTACACCACCTCGCTGCTGGACGCGGCGGAACTGGAACTGGGTATTACGCAGGCCAGTGTACCGCCAACGATCCCATCGCATCCAGTAACTGACCCAACCGAATGTGCCGAGTGCCATGAGAATGAGTATCGCGAATGGCAGCTTTCGCCCCATGCGAACGCATCGCTGAGCGAAACATTCCGGCAAAAGTATGCTGACGATGGCCGTCCAAGCTACTGTATGAGCTGCCACGCCACCGGTTACGATCCACGGACACAGGAGTATGTCTTTGAAGGCGTCACGTGCAGCAACTGTCATTACGTGACCAGTGGCGCGGAGCATCCACCCGGACCGGTTGAAGTGGCGACAGACTCAGCAGTCTGCGGCCAGTGCCACAGTGGTGAACACGCACCCACTTATGACGAATGGCTGACGAGTAGTCACGCCGCCGCCGGAATTGACTGTGCCGACTGCCACACAGCGCATGATAACGGTCTGATCCTTGAGGACGTGAATACGACCTGCGGCTCGTGCCACGAAGCAGCCAAAGTCGATGAAATCCACATGGGTTCGGACATGAACTGCGTAGACTGCCACATGACCCGCGAGGTCATGGATAACGGCATTCAGGTATCGCAGACCGGTCATTCGATGTTCATCAATCCTGGAACCTGCGCTGAGTGTCATGGCGACACCCATCTGCTCAGCGCCAGCGAGGGACGGCTCTCCGAGCCGGAAATTGACGAACTGGCTGTCCTGCGTGATGAGGTAACTAACCTTCAGGATACCGCCGAACAGAATCTCAACTCCGGGATTGTCGGTGGCGCGCTTGGCGCGCTGATACTGGTCGTCATCGCCTATCTGGCGGTGCGTCTGGGGAGGTCCAAATGAGTGAAGACCATACACGCGAACTGACCCGCCGTGAGTTTGTCCGCCTGGCGCTGGGGCTGGGCGTAGGATTGGCCGCCGCCGATTGGATCTGGCAGTCATTCCGCGCCCACAACGACCCCTTCGCACAGGCCGCTCACGGTGTCGCTGAAGATGGTCCCTACTGGTCGATGGTCATCGACCTCGAGAAATGCATCGGCTGCCATCGTTGTGTCTACGCCTGTCAGGCGACCAATGATACCCGCGATGGGCATCTGTGGAATATTTTGATCGAAGATGAAGAGACGTTCGGCAAGCCAGTCTTTGTCACCCGGCCCTGTATGCACTGCGAGAACGCGCCGTGTGTCAACGTCTGCCCGGTTCATGCGACCTATCATCGGCCAGATGGGTTGGTCGAGATGAATTATGACCTGTGCATTGGCTGCCGTTACTGCATGGTGGCCTGCCCCTATGGCGTTCGCGTTTTTAACTGGGGCGAGCGTGATGATGAGAATCCCCAGGTTCCCACCTGGGGAACACCTGAAATCGAACGGCGGCCTCGCGGCGTTGTTGAAAAATGTACGTTCTGCGCCCATCGTCTGGATGCTGCTGCTGAACGCGGCCTTCGTCCCGGCTACGACCGGGCGGCCACCCCAGCCTGCTGCGACGTTTGTCCAACAGAAGCACGCGTATTCGGTGATCTGCGCGACTCAGAAAGCCCGGCATCCAGGGCGCTTCAGAGTCGTCAGGCGGTCGTCCTGCGCAGCGAGATCGGCACCAATCCGCGCGTCTTTTATCTGCTGCCGCTTTAGGGGAGGCTGAATTATGTTGAGAATACAACGTTCCAATATCTTCTGGCTGTGGGTCGCCTTCCTGGTCGTGATGATTGGCTTCGGGCTTTTCGCCGCATTCCAGGTTTTCACCCGTGGCTTGGGCGTCACTGGCCTGACTGATGGCGTTCCCTGGGGGTTATGGATTACCCTTGACCTCTCCTGCATCGGCATGAGCGCGGGCGCGTTCTCACTTTCCGCGTTAACTTACCTTCTGGGGCGCGATTCCTTCCGTCCACTGGCGCGGGTGGCCGTGTTTATCGGTCTGTTGGGTTACAGTGGTGCGCTGATGGCGCTCATTCTGGACATTGGTCGCCCGGATCGCTTCTGGCATGGGTGGGTCTTCTGGAACACGCACTCGATGCTGTGGGAAGTCACCATGTGCATCACCCTCTACTTCTCGGTGCTGCTGCTCGAAGTCTTTCCAATGGTGGCCGAACTCCCCTTCCTTGCGCGCATCAAGTGGCTGCATAACATCGCTCATCGCATCCATCGATTTTCGCCCCTGTTGGCGATCATTGGTCTGTCGCTGTCCCTGCTGCATCAATCAAGCCTGGGCGGCACTTACGGCGTGGTGATTGGCCGTGCGGCGCTGTTCCGTGCCACGATGCCACTGCTGTTCATCGTTTCAGCGGTCGCGGCGGGGATGGCTTTCAGTATTCATATGACTCTGCTCGTCCAGTGGTTGGGACGGCGCACGCTGGTACCCAATGAGGTATTGTTCCAGGCCGGGCAGATCGCTGGTGCGATTCTGCTGCTCTACCTGTATATGCGTTTCTGGGATACGACGGCAGGCAGTTATGGCTATGTACCTGGCAGAACCGAGGCGGAAAATGTGTTGATGGCGGGGCCATTTGCCGTGTCGTTCTGGGCCTGGGAGATGATACTCGGCGGCCTTATAGCCGCGATATTCCTCATCCGCGCTCGATTCACGCAGAGCATTCTGCTGCTTATGATAGGCAGCGGATTGACAATGGCTGGATTGGTCGCCAACCGCTGGCACACGACGCTGCTAGCCTTCACCCAACCGCTGTCGACATCACCTGCGCTGACTGACCCGCTGGTTACCCCTTACACTCCTGCCTGGACAGAATGGGGAACTGCGCTTGGGGTGATTTCGATCTTGACGTTAATCTTCAGCCTGGGGATGCATTTTCTACCGGCGTTCCGTGGCATTGACGAAACCAGTACCGAAATGCCTGAAGGCGAACCCGCTGTATAAATCTCGCAAAACGAATTCAAAACGGGGAGCGTTTGCTCCCCGTTTTCATTTTATGACGACAGTCAGCCTTAGCTGCGTGTGGTGGTCACACCGCCAGAGCAGGTTGCACCCGGTTCCGGCGTGGTCGGCCCCTGCTCATACTTATTGATAAACTGCATGAGGCGCTCGTCACTGGCGTTATCCAGCCGCAGTTGATAGCCCCATGCCGTCAGGATAATCGGGCTGTCGATGCCAGGATAGGGACTCGTCAAGCGGTGACTGCTTCTGCGGGTGATGTCCGCCAGCGCCTGCACCTGATCGGCGGGCAGGTCCGGCTGGTAGGTAATCCACACCACACCATGCTCCAGCGAGTGGACCGCATGTGCGTCAATCAGCGGCTGCGTATAAACGCCGCATGTTTGCCAGGCAGGATTGTGATCGCCACCGGCAGGCGGCGTGCGATCATAGGAAATCAGTGTCGTGACATGATTGGCGCTTAGGATAGGAATCGCTTCTACGCCTTCAATATCCACATTGACTGCTGTGTTGTTCCTTGCTGAAGAAAATAAAATCAGCACCAGAATCACGACTGTCGAAAGCACCACCCCACCGATGATAATCACTTCGGTAGACAGCCATGCTGGCATTCTGGAAGCATTTTTGCTGGTGGATTTGGAACGTTTATTGCCTTTTGTCGTGCTTTCATCTTTCGCTGGTGCGTTATTTCGTGATGCCATTGAGACTCCCCTATCACATTTTTGCATCGTAATGCACGGATGGTGGCGAACTTCCGTGAGATGCGACTGTCCAAATCCTGAAAAAACCCTGACAATATAATTGAAGCGATTTCAGCAAGTTTTCAGGAAACTTTTGGACCCATCTCAGGCATTGTTCGCTTTAATATAAGCACTGCATACCCGGAACGAAAGCCAAAACCATGCCCACTATTCTGGTTGTGGATGATAACCCAAAAATGCTCAATATGCTGCGCCGCACCTTGATTTATGCAGGCTACGACGTGCTGACTGCTGATAGCGGCCAGCAAGCGCTGACTCTGGCCCAATCGCAGCGCCCGGATGCTATTGTGCTGGATTGGCTGATGCCGGGCATCGATGGCCTGGAAGTCGCACGGCGGGTAAGCAAGGCTGACAGCATCCCCATGATTATGCTGACTGCGCGTGATGCGCTGGAAGATAAAGTCACCGGGCTGGACAGCGGTGCGGATGATTATCTGGTAAAGCCGTTTGAGCCGGATGAACTGCTGGCTCGCATCCGCGCCCTGCTGCGACGCACGACTCCCACCGATGGCGAAAGCGTTCTGACCTACGACAGCCTTTCGCTCGATCCGGTTACGCGTGATGTCCGCCGCGACGAACGCCTGATCACCCTCAGCCCAAAAGAGTTCGACCTGCTCAGCTATTTTATGCGTCATCCACGCCGGGTGCTGACGCGTGAACGGCTGCTGGAAGAAGTGTGGGGTTACGATTTCGGCGGGGATGCCAATGTGCTGGAAGTGTATGTCGGTCATCTTCGCACCAAACTGGAAGCCAATGACGAGCCAAGGCTGATTCAAACCGTGCGCGGCGTCGGCTATGTGCTGCGCCAGACCGAAGAAATTGAGTCATAAGGATTACCCATGTCCATTCGCCTGCGCCTGACCCTGCTCTACAGCAGCATCCTCGCCGTTACCCTGACCGCTTTCAGCATCGTGGTGTATCTTGCGCTGGCCTACTCCACGCAGGACATCATGCAGGACACCCTGGCACTGGAGATGCAGCGCCTGTTAGAAACCGATGTGCAGTCGCCGGGATTTGTGAAATGGCCGGATGATTCACTTGGAAAGAGCGAAACTTACTGGCAGGCATGTGATAATGAAGGCCATGTCGTTGGGCGAACGGACAATCTGCAAGATCATCACCTGCCGCTCAGTGGCAAAGGCTTAGAGCAGGTTCGTTCCGGCCAGCCGGTGTACGAATCAACGGTTATCAACAATGCCCCGCTGATGATTTACAGCTATCCCATCATCCAGAATGAATCAGTGGAGGGGTATTTGCAGGTGGCCCGTTCCACCGCAGAACAGGAACAGGCGCTTCATCTGCTGCAAACCAGCCTGATCGGTGGCAGCATCATCACCATGATGATCGCGGTTGGCATTGGCTGGGTCATCGCCGGGGCAGCCTTAAAACCCGTCAACCAACTGACCCGCACTGCGCAGATTATCAAAGAGGAGCGCAACTTTGAGCGTCGTGTTCAACATCACGGCCCGCCGGATGAGATCGGCCAGCTTGCGGTGACCTTTAATGCGATGCTGGCCTCACTGCAGGAGGCCTACCAACAGGTAGCACAGGCGCTTCAATCACAGCGCTGGTTTGTCGCGGATGCTTCGCATGAACTGCGCACGCCGCTGACGATCATGCGCGGCAATCTGGTGCTGCTTCAGCGCGAAAGCGGCATCCCTGAAGAAGAGCGCAAAGCCATTCTAACGGATATTGTCGAGGAAAATGAGCGTATGATCCGGCTGGTCAACGACCTGCTCACACTGGCACGGACAGACCGCTCGGAGACGATTGAAGTGAACGACATTCGTTTATCGCCCCTGTTCGCAGAAATTGAACGTCAGGTCACTGGCATCTGCGAGGACTGCACGTTTATGGTATCCACCCCGCCGAACGCCACAGCAGTCGCAGAGCGCGATCTACTCAAGCAGGTACTGCTCATCCTGCTCGATAACGCTTTCAAATTCACCCCGGCACAGGGGACGATCAAGCTCAGTGCCGAGCAGCAGGCCGCGCACACCTTGATTCGCGTGCAGGATTCCGGCATCGGCATCGCGCAGCAGGATTTACCGCGCATCTTCCAGCGCTTCTATCGCAGCGATCAAGCCCGCAACGGCAGCGGTTATGGCCTCGGCCTGCCGATTGCCAAAGCGCTGATCGAGAAACAGGGCGGTCAGCTCATCGTAGAAAGCAGCACTGGTCAGGGCAGCGTATTTACGATCATCCTGCCAACTGCAAGCGATACAATCCGGCCAGAATCATCCATCAGTACGCTGCAATTCGCCTAGCGTTTACTGCTTTGCTGTCCATGCCAGATCGGGGTCAAACGGGTAAAAAGGCCGTTTGATGCGCTGGTATGGCAGCTCGATGATCGCCTGATTCACCGCCCCGGGTGACAGCGCCAGATAAGCCTTCTTCGCCAACGCTTTCAGTTCTGGCACCAGATAACCAACCTTCACGACGACAATCTGATGCTCAGCCGGTTCGATCTCCAATGCCTGGAACTGCGAAATATGGTGGAAAGGCGTGCGTTTCTCCGTGAGGATAATCTGAATACCGCCGACCTGTAACACCACCTGATGGCTGGTATCCTGCTCGACGGACAGCAGATAATGTTTCCACGCCTGCTGCAAAATGAACTTGACAGTTCCAGTGACTTTCAGTGGCTGGCTGTGTCGATAATCCAGCTTGCCACCCAGCTCCACCATGACCTCTGCGCCCACACCCGCTTCAATACAGGCGCGCACCGCTTCCGGGTCGGGAATGCTGGCATAGATCAAATCAGGAATATCATGCTGGAGCGCGCGCTCCAGGAAATAGGTGACATCCCCGACGCCACCTGCGGTGGGGTTATCGCCGGAATCACTGATCACGACTGGATACTCGGTATCGGCCAGCGCCGCCTCTAAACACGCATCCACTGACATGGCTGGCACACCGAAATCAAATTCCTGCCGCACATCCCAGAAGGCCTCGGCCAGTGCTTCAGCCGCTGCCTGGGTCGCCGGCACATCCGTACCTAGCGCGATCGTGCAGGCTGTCACACGT
>JAIOHN010000089.1 GCA_019912985.1 Anaerolineae bacterium
CATCAACATCGCGGGGAAACGCGGCGACACCCAGGCCGAGGAATACCGCAGCCAGATCACCGGCGACGAACTGGTTTTCCGTCCGATGTTCGGCATCAAATACACCGACGACGACGACACCGACATCACCGACGATTACAGCCCAATTTAGCGGTTAGCTTTTAGCCATTAGCGGTCAGAAAAAGAGGGGCTGTGGATAATCATTCCAGCGTTGATCTCCAACACCTTGTTCCGATCATTGCCGAAGCCAAACGTTTAGCAATTGAATACCGTCGCATCACAGGCAGACCGTTGGGTGTAACCGGGGAAATCGCCGAGTATGAAGCTGCACGCCTGCTTAACCTCCGATTAGCTCCCGTTCGACAGAGTGGTTATGATGCAATCCGAGATGACGGAACCAGATTACAGATCAAAGCGCGATGCATCCTGGATGATGCCAAACCAGGCCAGCGCGTGGGCGGCATCAAACTAGAGAAAGAATGGGATGCTGTTCTTTTAGTCCTGCTTGACAGCCAATATGAGCCAATCAATATTTATGAAGCAAATCGATTAGAGATTACAACTGCTTTATTAGCCCCTGGTTCCCGTGCACGCAATGAGCGCGGCGCATTGGGGGTGAGTAAGTTCAAATCAATTGGAACTTTGGTTTGGACTCGCAACTAAAAAGGGTAGGGCAGGGTTAAAAGAAAAATCTCACATGCTTGATCGGCGGCGATGGAGACTGCGGTCGCTGATTTTCCGGTCAAGATCGGCGGCAGACCAGCACGGATGCGGTTGTCAGGGTTGGCGGCGGCGGCGGCGTCGCCGGCGAGACCGCAAGCCGATTGTGGTGGCAGTGGCGGAAAGTCGGGTCTGCTGCCGCTATAGTCGCCATAAAAAGTGCCGAGTTCAGAGTGCAAAGTGCGGAGTACAGAGTCAAAGATAAAAGCAAGTCGATCATCTTTAGTCGTTCGTCCACAGTTAGAGACAAAATTCGTTTGTTGCTGCTGCTGCTGCGGTCAAGCGGACAAGGCTTGCCTTGTCCCTACGAAGCGACGGTTATGGATGTCTGATAAGACCAGTATGCCACAGATTTGAGATGAAATGTGGAACATTTGTGTGTACATTTGTTCCGCTTTTGAGGGAAGGGCGGTTGGAAAACGGTTAGGGATCGGACTTGATCGCGGCGCAGTGGCCTCCCTCATCAAACCCTTCACGCTGCAAGACGTCCCCCACGCGATCACGCTGGCCGGGGAAAGCTGAGACCTAGGGCAAGAGCCTCGAAAAGACCCCCATGACTATATTCCCATCCGAGGGAAACGCTCAGGGAAAACCCGCACCCGTCAGCGCGCACCGCCTGTAGACAAGCCTGCTCCCAACGGCATAGGTCATTTTGAATGGCATACAGACTTTATATGCCAGTTCCCGCCCGTAAACCCATGCATGAACAGGGAGGTCAGAGATGGCAACGTTAGTGCCGCGTATTGATGATGATGACAACGACGATCAACAGGATAGGGCCGCTGAAATTCTGGGAGAAGTGAAACTCATATCCTTCACAGCAGACCCGCCCGCCATTGGGCCGTTTGGCGCGTCGATGCTGCGCTGGCGGGTAGAAGGCCCTGCCGGTTTCCACGTCGAACTGAACTTTACGACGGTCGCCAAAAGCGGCTCGCGCGCTGTCCAGCCGACCTCAACGGCGACGTACCGTTTATCCGCCGTCGCCCTGGGGGTGCGAAAACTGCTGGGCACGGTTCAGGTCGCCGTGAACACGATGGCCTGCAATACCTACCAGATGTATAAGCCCGACGATCAGATCAAAAGAACCCTGATGGCGTTCATCAATGCCAACGAAGACGTGTACTTCCGTATCGATCCCAGCACAATCGGCTGGGGACAAACGGCGGAACGATTCGAACCCATCGTGAATTTCTCGCCGGGGCGGATTCGCTTCCGGCTGTATCTCCAAAAACGGGTGAATAACTTCCCCGATCCCAGCGTCGATATTGACGCCAGTTTCAGCCTGATCATCCGCGATGGCAGTTTACAATCGGCAGCCGAACAGGTCAGTGTCGATGTGAGCGTGCCCTGGTGGGCCTGGGCCATACCGGGGGCGATTCCGGGGCTGGCGATTGCACTGGACGGCGGCAGAGAAGATGCCAGAAAATCCGCGCACAACGCCATTCAAGGGCTGGTGGAACTGCTGAATTTCCTCTCGAACCCCGGCGAGGGGATGCAACTGCAAAATGTGCGCATCCTGACCGATGATACTGGCGCGGGTGTGATTGAACTCACGGCCTGCCCTAATAACCTGC
>JAIOHN010000895.1 GCA_019912985.1 Anaerolineae bacterium
GGCGGCGATGCGTGTGCGACATTTGCTCTCGATGTCCACCGGCCAGGCAGTCGATACCTGGTCATACATGGTTGATCAACCAGATGGCAATTGGATTAAAGGCTTTCTGGATGTTCCCGTTCTCTATGTGCCAGGAAGCCACTTTGTGTATAACACTGGTGCAACATATATGCTGTCCGCGATTGTGCAAAAAACGACTGGTATTAAGCTCTTTGAATATCTGCAACCACGCCTGTTTGAGCCGTTAGGTATCGAGAATGCGTTCTGGCAAGAATCTCCGCAAGAGATTACGGCTGGTGGTATTGGGCTGAGCATCAAAACGGAGGATATTGCAAAGTTCGGTCAACTCTACTTGCAAAGGGGAATGTGGCGGGACAGACAACTTCTGCCTGAAGCATGGGTCGAGGAAGCAACTTCCTTTCAGATTTCAAATAGCGATGGTGCACAACTCGATTGGACGCAGGGCTATGGGTATCAATTCTGGCACTGTCGTCACGGTGCTTATCGGGGAGACGGAGTATTTGGTCAGTATTGCATCGTCATGCCAGAACAAGATGCTGTCCTGGCTATCACCGGGGGTATTGACGTATTCGATATGCAGCAGCCGTTGAATATAGTCTGGGATATGCTGCTTCCAGCCATGTACCCTGCCCCCCTTTCCGGTGATGATGAAACCCAGAATGTCCTATCAAAGAGGTTGTTCAATCTGAGCCTGATCCCGGTACAGGGACGATCCACATCCCCCATTGCGGCACAGGTTTCCGGGCGAACCTATGAAGTAGATGCCAATGAGCTTGAGATCGAAACAATCGTCTTGAATTTTACTGAAACGGGCTGCACAGTCAGGATAAAAACATCGGTAGATGAGGAAACCATCTCCTGCGGTTATGATGTGTGGCAGCGCGGTCAGACCACCACCCTATTCAATCAAGATTTGCTGTTTGACCGCACACCGGTCGCTTCCAGCGGGGCATGGACAGCCGACGACACATTTACAATAATCGTCCAGCTGTATGAAACACCGTTCTATCACACGCTGGCTTGCCATTTTATTGGTGATGAGTTACTGGTTGAAGCACAGGTCAATGTGTCGTTGGAGTCTTTGAAACCACTTCTTTTGCTGGCACATTCCGTAAACTGGGTGTTGAGATGAGATTATCATGTACCGAGAGAAAGGGAGAGCGTGGGGGCGAAAATTAGAGTTCTAATCTATCAAGTGGAGGTTTGCCATGTCAATGGACTCAACATTCAAAACACCTGAAGGTGCGGAACTCTATCGTGCAGCTTATAATGCGATGCTTGCTCGTTGGCCCGTGCCATCTCAGTCACTCGATGTGACCACAAGCTTTGGCGTCATTCATCTCAATGTAGCAGGCGATTCCGCCCTGCCACCACTGTTCCTGATTCATGGCTTTGCAGTCAGTTCGACGCAGTGGTATCCGAATGTTGGACCGCTGAGCCGACATTTTCGCGTCTATGCGCTTGATGTGATCAATCAGATGGGACTGAGCGTTTCCACACGGCAAATTAAGACGCGTCAGGATTGTGCTAACTGGCTCATCGAACTGCTGGATGCCCTCAAGATCGACCACAGCACGTTTGTTGGGCATTCATATGGTGGTTGGCTCAGCACAAATTTAGCGCTGATAGCCCCGCAACGTGTGGACCATCTGGTACTGCTCAGCCCCGCGTCCGTATTCACATCCCTGGCAATGCCTTTTATGCTGTCGTTCCTCTCGGCGTTCTTCATTCCCACACGACCAATGATCTACAGATTTATGCAGCAGACCACCACTACGCGGTTGGCGCGTGGAGAACTGTTCGTTGAACAGTTGGTAATGGGGATCAAGCATCTGAAGCCTCAGCAAATGGCAGGACCTGTGCTCACTGTTTTCAAGGATGACGAGCTGCGCCAGATAAAAATTCCGACCCTGCTGTTGATCGGAGCGCGCGAGGTTGCCTTTAATGTTGATCGGACCATTGCACGGGCACGGCGCGTGATCCCGCATATTGAGGTGGAGTTGATCCCCGGCGGTGGCCATCTCTTTCCCACCGATCAATCAGACGCGACCAACGAACGGATTTTGAAGTTTCTCAAATCCGGTTAGATTAGGCTACGAAAGTCGATCCAGAAGCCAATGAAGTCAGACGCGGACTCGCGACCCTTACGTATTTTGCTCATCTGTTCCCGGGAGTGGATGTGTATTCTTTGAGGAAATGTGAGCTTTCAGCCGGTCAATCTCCGATTTTCGGTAGAGATAGGCGATAGTGGTCAGGCCAGCATCGTCTTGCTCCGTGCGGGTGATGCTTACATGCTCAAGTTTATATTGTTTCTTGAGTTTCCCGAACTGGTCATGGTCCACCCCCAGATAATCACACACTTGTTGGACGTTCATAGCGGTGTTCCCGGCAATTGCCCGCCGTTCCGCTGCTGTGGGTTCACGATCCACGAAATAAGTTACACCCTGTTCAATGGTCTGTGTAGGCAAATAGATGGCTGCTGCCCATTCCTCGCTCGTATGGAAGCTGTATTTTGTGGATAGGTCATCCCACGACAGTAGGTGCAGGGATATTCTGGCCTGTTCGATTCTGGCTGCCCTTTCTGTCGCTTTCCGAGTCTCCTCGCGTCGATGTAGTTCACGCTGAACTTCCAGCAGCAACTCAGGTAAATAGAGCCTCATTCTGGCGGTTAATCGCTCAATCTCATCCGCGATATGATTAACAATTTCCTGCTGCTTGCTATCCATCCTGATTCACCCATCTGGTATCTGAAGTGGAAGCGCTGACTTTAAGGAACATCAATTATAAAACTGCCCACTGGACTCCAAGCACTCCACG
The DNA here is from genome assembly GCA_019912985.1 of Anaerolineae bacterium. GTDB lineage: Bacteria > Chloroflexota > Anaerolineae > Aggregatilineales > Phototrophicaceae > JAIOHN01. The sequence continues at coordinate 2,839 of JAIOHN010000895.1, forward strand.
TTCCATCTGGTTTTTGGGCACGTACGCGCCAATAGTAGGTACCATTGGATAAGTAAGGTGTTGTCCAGTTCGAGCTTGGAGCGGGCAGGACCTCCCCATAAGTGATACCAGTAAACACCGGGTTGGTACTAACCTGGATTTCGTAGTGGGTAGCCCAGGTGATCGGCCCCCAAGAGAGTAGCGGCGTAGACATCGAATACAGATTATGAGTAGGCGCAGCATCCGTGGGCGATTGGATTGTGAATGAGCGAATTTCACTCCATTCTGAGGTTTCCCCACTACCTCTAACAGCCCGCACCCGCCAGAAGTAGGTTGTAGATATGAGAGAAGCTGGTGGGACATAACTCAGCGAACTCGTCAGGTAGCCTGTCTCCGTAAATGGCAGTTGGCGTTCCAATTGAATTTCATAATGATCTGCATTATCCACCAAACTCCAGGAGAAGCGTGGCGGATTCGCTGTAATCAGGGCGTCCTGAGCAGGCGTGAGCAGTTCCGGAGCAGCCAGTTCAGCAGCGCTCAGGGAAAAGTCTACACCGGTAAGCGATGGTGTTCCCGCTGTCAGGTGGAGCGGTAATGCTGATTCTTCATCCACCGCATCAGGCCAGAATTCGATTGTGTAGCCGAGATTACCACAGATACCACTACCCCATGCGCCAACGATCAAATCTTCATCAAGCGGTAGATCATCGAAGGCAAAAGTACCAAGTGGCCCCGAGCAAGCCTCAATAGAATAGCCACTATCAAGGCTTGATAGATGCACTTGGATACCCTCTAAGGTCGTGATACCGCTGCTGTCAAAAACTGTACCAGAGATGCTACCTGATGACACAGGAGGTGATGGTACTTCTTGTGCTTCGAACATGAGCTGGCCGTTATGCCCCTCATTTCCTGCAACCATAATATAGTAGGTCGTGTCGATAATCGGCGAGAAATCCACCCGGGACCCCAATGTATCGTCAAAATCGTTGTTACAGGCTACTTCTTCGAGGTTTCCACGTGTTCCTGTCCAAACAGATAGTACCGTGTCAAATTGTGATCCAGTCATCCAATCGCGAGCAGTTTGGAGACGTACGGGGGTGTTAACATCGGCTGTGTATTGATACCAAACACTTCGGGATACATTTGTGCCACAGCTTGGCACTGGGTCATCATAAGCACTGGTCGCGCTCATAGTCATGCGAGAGTTTTCCCAGTAATATAACCCGATGGCGACAGCAGCGTCAAAGTCATCGTTATCGGGCGGCGGCGGTGGGGTATCTATGGATAGATACGATGTTCCAAAATCACCGTTATTGCCGCCTATCATAATGTAATAGGTCTGACCATACGCCAAAGTTGTATCAATGCGGGCTTCGTTGCCACCATTACCGTTATCGTCGCAGGCGATTTCAGTAAGGTTGTCCGGGCTACCACTGTAGATCGCCATAACAGTGTCGAATTGAAACGCGTTGAAGCGCAGCATGTTGCCTGTCCCGATGTGCTTGTACCAAACAGTTTTACGTACATCGCCCGCACAACTCGGTGCGGGATCATCGAGGCTGGTGGTCGCGTTATAGGTTGGGGATAGGTCGAAGAAAGGCGTGGTGTTTATATCAATTGCGTTTTCGATGTCATCATTTATGGGGCGTTCCTGACAATCACGGGGATTGGGCTCCGTTAGAT
>JAIOHN010000896.1 GCA_019912985.1 Anaerolineae bacterium
GAATATCGGAATTAACCTGTCCCAATCAAAAGGAGGAACGCACCTAACATCGCGGCCGCAGTCGCCATGAGCAACACAATCGAGTAAAAACCCAGCCTATTCCAGCGAGATGGCGTATGCCAGTCACCGCGATCCATCCACCACAGCAGCAGCGCTGCGAGTGGCGACAGCATCCCCACCGCCAATGCGATTGACAGCGGCTGGCCGAGATAGACCAGCAGCGGCAGCAGTATATATGCCAGCAAAAGTATTGCAGCGTATAAGCGAGCAGCGGCTGGCGCGCCGATACGAACAACCAGGGTGCGCTTGTTGGCCTGACGATCACCTTCCGCATCGGGGAATTCGATGGCAAGCAGCATGGCAAATTGGAGGCAGCACAGCGGGATCACCGTTAGCAGCGGCAGCAGACTAATTGCGCCTGTCTGAAGGTAATAACCGGTCAGAGGAGTTAGCAGTGGCACGGCCACGGCCACGCTCAGTTCACCCAATCCACTGGAATGGAGGCGAAGCGGCGGCGCACTGTAGAACCAGCAAAGCCCCACGGCCACAAACAGAAGAAGAAACGTATCGAACCCCGGACGGATAAACACGCTCAAAACCAGGATAGCGACACAGGTGATCACCGCACAAGCCAGCGCCAGTTGAAGAGCGAGGCGTGGTCGCAGCCAGCCATTGACCAACACGCGACTGCCACCAGACCAGTTGGTCGGCGTCTTGTTGGCGCGGTCTGCCTGTAGATCAAAATAATCGTTGGCATAGTGGGTCATCAATTGGCTGGCGGTGATAGCGACCTGCCCCCACAATGCCGCGCGGAGATTCAGCGCCGCGCCAGCATATACCGCAATCGTAACACCTAGAAGATGCAGCAGCACACCGCCTAAAAGGAAGTGCAGTCGTCCTAAGCGGATCAACGCCAGAATGGCGAAAAGAGGTCGCCTGCTGAGTCTGGTCATACACCGCTTTCAAGTTTTGGGAGGTTCCGATTTGATTGCACCTGAAAACTCCGCTCTCTAATATAAACTCACTACAATTACATAGCTTGTATTGAACTTGGTACAAGTTATTCAAACCAGTAGCAGTACACATCACCATCCAGATGTTGAAAACGCAATCTTACAACTAATGGCTTCCCTGCTGGTGAAAAGAAATATCCTTTGACTCCAAAATTTTCCTGCCAACCTGATTCAGTAACCACAAAGAAACGAGGAACATCAGTGGCTGATCGCCACACGCTTGCATTTATACTGTAACCGCTTCCACTCTCAACTTTAAAAATTAACTCAGGGCTAGCAAAACCTGTAGAGTTCAGACGTGTGCGGTAATATTCGATCCATTCTTCATGTTGGGCCTCAATAACTCGATATACTTCATCATCTACAGTACAAAAAGTGTCTTCTTTCGTAGAGACCGAATTAACCCAATACAACCAGAATATAAATACCAATGCCAGAAGCCCGCCTATCGTCAATAAAGAAATGATCTGACCCAGACAAGAGGAAAATAAGAAATTTCTCAGTCTTGACATCGGTGATCTCTCTTAACGTTTACACCAAAAGCAGCGGGTAAAGTGAATAAATCATGCTTCATACACAGAAGCTAGCCATGACTAAAACCTTTCTAGCTCCAACTCTACACCTAACAAGCCGCATTGCGAAAGGTAGGTGGCGGTGCTACAATGCGGGCGTTTCCGCGCCAAGACAGGGGCGTGAACGCACCACAAATCATTGTAAGTCATCATAAAGCGGGTTTATTGAGGTGAATATGAAAGCACGTCTCTTACTGTTAACCGCGATGTTCAGCCTGCTGCTGGTGCTCAGTGTGATCGCGCTGGCACAGGGCGATGTGACCACAAATATCACTGATCGGGTGAAGCTGCGCTACGGCCCCGGCCTGGAATGGACGATCCTCGGCTACTACGAAGCTGGCACGCCGATGCGCCTGGATGGTCAGGCCTACGAAGGTGAGTGGGTGCGCGGCATCCTGCCTGACGGCCAGTATGGTTGGGTGATCAGCAGCGCCCTTGCCATCTCGCAGGGTGAAGCGGCTGGCCTGCCAACCGTGTGGGTGGATACGCCATTCACGCTGCCTCCGCCTGGGGGAGCCGCTCCCGCCGCAGAAGCAGCCCCGGAAGAAGCCGCACCCGAAGATGGGGCTCCGGCTGAACCGGTCACGATCCCGGCGGCATCCGGTGTCTCGGCCAATGACCTGTCCAACCTAGCTTTCGCGCCGGTACCTGGTCCTTATACCATGCCGCTGCCTGGCCTGGATGCGACTGACCCGGTGTATAACTTTCCTTTCAAGCAGTGGGGCGACGATGATGGCCGTACCAATTATCACGTTGGCCTCGACGGGATGGCTGTGTACTGTGTCAACAGCGGCTTTGTGCCAGAGGAAACCTACCGTAACGGCGGCATTCTGGTAAAAGACTCCAACTATGAGCCAATTCTGTACGTGCCGGTTGGCACCATCGCAGTAGGCTACCAGAGTATGCTGGCGAGTGGTCAGAACACCCTGCTTGGCACCAGCAAACGCACCTGGCATGGCGACCAGCCGGTCGCACTCTATCTGCTGGCAGGTGGCAATTTCCAGGTGAACTTCATCAATTCATCCGGCGGCATGAGTGACTTTGAATTTTCACGCTGCCGCCCCATCCCGCGCGAGACCAATGATGGCTGCCCGCCCGGGTGGGATGTTCCGCCGTGGGGTGGTGACTGTGTACATGCTGATTTTGACGGCGTACCCCCCTCAAAACGCTGGTGGTAATCCTCACCAGCCATAGGAAACCAATCTTCTCTCAGGCAGGGGCGTATCCCTGCCTGATGCAATTCTCGCAGGAATGCGATTGATTGTCGGATTCGATGTAATCCAGTAAAGGCTAGTTATGCAGCTCTTATTTCAACTCCTGTTCTTCGCGGCGATCGCATTCATCGCCGGGATGTGTGTGTTCACCGTCTGGTACACCAATCGCCACCCTCTAAGACCCTTCGCACGTTACTTACTCCTCATCCTTATCGCAATGGAAATCGTGCTGGCCGTACTGCACATGCTCCAGTTTTATAACACCAATATGCCCGGCTTCTGGCGCTGGTTCTTTGATCTGCAATATGAGCTTAATCTGGGGACCATCTTCTCGACAGTGCAGTTGGCGTTGATCGCAGGTGTGGCGCTGATTATTTTTTTCGGCCTGCCTGAGGCGAAGTGGTGGCAGCGGTTGTACTGGCTGCTGCTGGCGGCAGTTTTCTTCTATTTGATGGCTGATGAGTTCTATTCCTTCCACGAAACGCTATTATCGCGCAACCCGACCGAAGCCTGGCGTGTGCCGTATGCCATTGCCGGGGCGATTCTGTTTGGAATCAGCGCACTGGTATTCTGGTTCGGCTATCGCAAAGAACTGCCGTTTTTCATCCTGCTGTTCGCCGGGTTAGGTGTGATGACAGTCAGCGGCATCGGTATTGAAGAATTCGTGCTGCGTGGCTTTGTCGCCTACGATCAGCGGGCCGAATGGATGTACATTTTTGAGGAAATATTCGAGATGGTGGGCGCGACAATCGTGCTCGCCAATATGCTGTCATTCACGCAGCGGCACGTTACGGTTGAGTTCTGGTCGCGGGCATGGCGCTTTGAGACAGTGGTAGGGATCATTAGCGCATTGTGGTTTACCCTCTCCGTTTTGTTCGCCCCGGCTATCGAAGAGCGCCTGTTTGCCACCCCGGTCAACATCGATTATGACAACGGCCTGATGACACTGGTGGGCTACCGGATGGATACCGACAAAGCAGTCCCTGGTGGCGACATCCCGCTAACCCTGTACTGGCGCGCGAATAAGCCACTGCCAGAAGATTACAGCCTGTCGGTGCATTTATTACGCCACAACACGACCGAGAGCATCGCGCAGTCAGACGACTTACACGCCGGGCCGATCCCTGCACGGGCCTGGTTCCCTGGCGTGGTGATGCGGCGCACGGTTTACGTGCCGGTGCCGCGCAGCGCCCCCACGCCAAGCACTTATGACTTGATGGTGCGAGTATGGTCGGGGCCATGGCCGTTCTTCACCCCATGGGAAGATACGGTCGGCCTGTCGGTCACACAGTCCGAGAGCCGTCCGTTGTTCGCCTATGATGCCGTAGTGCTCGATCAAGTGGTCGCTGCGCCTACCGATGAAATCCAGGCACCGGAGACCGTGGCTGATTACGAATTTCCGGCAGAAGGCTTCTCGATAGAAGGTTATGAGCTGCCGCAGGAACCTGTGGGCCGCACGGTCCCGGTCAAATTCTGGTGGGGGACCGGTGATAAAACAGTCAATACGGATTTGACGCAATTTTTCCACCTGCAAAACGCAGATGGTGAACTGCTGACCTTTGATCAGCAGCCGTTTGAAGGCAGCTTCCCCACCAGCGACTGGCCAGCGGAGATGCAGGCAGAGGATGAGTGGACGGTCACAC
>JAIOHN010000897.1 GCA_019912985.1 Anaerolineae bacterium
ATCATGCTCTGTTCAAAGCCGGGACGGATTGGGCGACCTGTATCACGAAAGTGTACTTCAACCTGGCTATCATGTATTTCAACCGCAATCCATAAATCGTCCCCACGCACGGTGAACTTGAGCGTATTATCAATGAGCGCATTAAGCGCACGGCGCATCAAATCTGTGTCAGCGTCTACCCAGGCGGGAAGATCAGGTAAGTCAAGATGAACGACCAGCCCCTTCGTATCTAAAGCGTACTGATCTTCTTCCACACACTCACGAATGAATGGCACCAAATCAAATTGTACGGGTTGCAACTCATAGTTATCGAGTTCCAGCCGCGCCAAGTCGATCATATCACTCACCAGATACATCTGCCGGTAAGCCGAATAAAGCGCGCCTTTCAGCAATTTGATGTTCAGTGCTGGCACATCTTCTTCTTCAAAGAGCGAGAGCAGCGTTTGCAGACTGCTAATCACGACGGTAATCGGGCTCTTCAAATCATGGGCCAGCAGCGCAACACTTCCCAGGACGTCTTCCGGTGTGGAGCCGAAAATCGCCCCGGAAGCCAGGAGGCTGCCATTTGCCGCGCGCGGTGCTTGCAGCCACATATACAGCTCAGGCCAGATAATAGGTTCATCCAGCACCACATCGGCCCCAGCGGACAACGCAGCATCATGCAGTGACCGTTCAGATTGGTTCAGCGCAATAATCTTGATGTCTTTGTAGCGATTCCGTATTTCACGGCAAATTTCTACACCTTGAAGCTCCGGCACACTGACATCAACCAGCACCACAGGCTGCTGCGCACCTTCCAGGTTCATCAATGCTGACTTCAGATCACTGACCAGACACATATCATAACCAATTTCGCGCAGCTTGGCGCGAAGCGACTCCTGGGAGGCGGTCGATGGAGTACTCACCAAAACTGCTAGCATTCTATTCAATCTTCAACTCCATAACTTCATACGTCATAATCGCCTCCGTACGATTTTTAACATGCAGCGGGCCGATAGGCGCTACCACTACGTAATCGGCAACCTTCTCATAGGTGGCGCTACTGATCAAAATCTGGTTGTGACGTGACAACCCTTGCAATCGGGAAGCGATGTTTACGGTATCACCAACGGCTGTGTAATCCATAATCTGTGGCGTTCCAACATTCCCTACCACAGCCATTCCAGTGTGAATCCCAAAATTGATGTCCATCCGGTGATCTTCAGGAAACTGCTGGTGCAGATTGGAAAGCGCATTGCGGACCATGACTGCGCTTTCAACCGCAAAAAGTGCATGTTGCTCCTGTGGCAGCGGCGTGTTATACAACGCCATTACGCCATCACCAAGGAATTTATCCACCGTCCCGTTGTACTGAAGGATGATACTGACAATCAGATTGTGATATTCGTTCAGTATCCCCAACAGAGTCGGTGGATCGGTGCGCTCAGAGAGCGCCGTAAACCCTTCCAAGTCGGCAAAGAGGACAGTCACTTCTTGCAGTTTACCACCCAATTGCACTCTCGTAGGGTCTTTGAGCATTTCATTCACCACGGAGGCGTGTACGAATCGCTCAAATGTGCGGCGCAGCACTTCCTGGTGCTGGCGCAAGCTGTCAGACTCCATCTTGACGCGCAGGCGCGTCTCTACACGAGCGATCAACTCACGTGGACTGAAAGGCTTTGTCAGATAATCATCCGCCCCCATATCCAGCCCTTGAACGCGAAACTCGACTTCGTTGCGCGCTGTCAGCATCATGATCGCGATATGATCGGTTTCTTCGCTGCTCTTTAGAATGGAGCACACATCAAACCCCGACATCCCTGGCATGTTGATGTCGAGGATAATCAGATCAGGTTCCTGGGTTTGTGCCGTGGTCAGCGCCGAGGGGCCATCAACCGCCGTGATCACCTCAAGCTGTAAGGTCGAGAGGATATCTTTGATTAGCTGGCGACTATCTGGGTTGTCATCCGCTACCAGAACTCTCACGACCTTTTTCCTCACCCAAATAATCGGATAGCTTTTTGATCAGGTCGTGAATAACGATAGGTTTTGAAAGGTAATCATCACAACCCGCCTCCAAAGCCCGTTCTCGGTCACCAATCATAGCATGTGCAGTGAGTGCGATGACGGGGATATTTTTCAGTGCTTCGTCAGCTTTAATAAGGCGAGTCGCAGTCCAACCATTGACACGAGGCAGAGAGAGATCCATCAAAATCAGGTCTGGCTTCTCGGAGACAGCCATCTGAACACCCTGCTCACCAT
>JAIOHN010000898.1 GCA_019912985.1 Anaerolineae bacterium
TGGGCGTATCGATCATATCGAGTTTAATCGAATCGAAATTGGCGGTGATCATTTTTTGCTGAATGAGTCGCTGGTGTGGAAACCGGAAGGCGATACCGTCTGGCTGCGTGAGACGCGCCAGATGGCGGTTACGGAAATTAACCGTGCCGATTCCTACTGGACTCTATCCTTCAACACAGCGCTGCACAATGTTAGCGGCAAATCTCTGGCCTTTGGCTCGCCTACGACCCATGGACGCCCTCTGGCTGGTTATGGGAGACTGTTCTGGCGGGGGCCACGCTCATTCACCGGAGGTATGGTGATCGGGCCGGAAGCGCGTGAGGATTATCTCGGTGAGTCGCTGCCGTGGTTGGCCTTCTGCGGAACGCATGATGGCTTTGATGAGCAATCGACGCTGTTATTTGTCGATGATCCATCCAACCCACGTTATCCCAATAAATGGTTTGTGCGGTTTAACCCCTACGCCTGCGTCAGCTTTTCGTTCATGTTTGATGAAACCTATGACCTGGCAGCGGATGATACGCTGTCGCTGGCCTACCATATCGTGATCATGGATGGTTTGCGTGACCAGGCGATGTTGGCAGAAATTGCACAACGTGTGAAATGACAATCACTTATATCTTAAATCATAGTTCTCGCGAGGTAATCGATCAGACCAGCTACTCAGGCTTGTGGGGGGCGGCATGAATCGCGCACGATGAGTCGGGTAGCCAGGGTTACCTGCCGCATGCCCTGGACACGCTGCTCAATGTGTTCAAGTAACATTTTGACGGCGACCCGCCCCATCTGGTCAAGCGGCTGTCGGATTGTGGTTAGCTTGGGGTAAATCAGTGAGGATTGCGGAATGTCGTCAAAGCCGATGACCGACATATCCTCAGGGACACGCATGCCTCGTTCGCGTAGGGCTTCAATGGCACCATAGGCAGAAAGATCGTTTGCGGCAAAGATCGCGGTTGGGCGCTCGTTGAGGTCTAAAAGCTTTTGGGTAGCTCTGTAACCACTGGTTTGCTGAAAATTTCCCTCGGCGATCAGCTCATGGCGCAAGGGGATTTCATAATCATCGAGTGCTGCTGTATAGCCTTTGAGACGCTCTGCCGCACTGTTGAGACCCATGAGTCCGGTAATAAAACCGATGCGACGATGTCCTAATTTGATCAGGTATTCAGTAGCCTCATACGCACCTTGCCAGTTGGTCGCATTTACCATCGCGCTGGTTTCAGTCATGTCGGATTGGTCAATCAGCACATAGGGAAACGTCTGCTGGCGTAGGGCGTTCAAATAACTGGTGGAAACCAATGGCACCACGAGCAGCAAACCATCCGCTGCACCATTGACGATGCTGGCTACATAAGTGGATTCTTTACCGTGATGCCGATGGGTGGTGTAGAGGATAAGGTTGTAGTTCGATTTTGTAAGCTCTTCGTCGATACCTCGGACAATTTCGGCAACATAGCCGTTGCTTAACGTTGGCACAAGGATGCCAATCAGATTGGAACGTCCACCCGCCAGACTGCGGGCCTGCTGGTTGGGTACGTAACCAAGCTTTTGAGCTGCTTGCAGCACTTTTTCGCGTGTACTCGGTTTTACAAATTCATAGCCATTCAGAGCGCGAGATACCGTAGAGTAGGAGACTCCAGACTCCCGCGCAACATCGACAATAGTGGGAGCATTCGTCTTTTTATCGTCCTTTTGCATCTCGTTCCCTTTGTGACTTATACTGCAAGCGCTTGCAGTGAAGTTATCGCACGATCAAAAAGCTGTCAATTCCGTGGCCTTACTTCTTTGATAAGAAGAAAATGCCTGCTCGTCTAAAGCCATTTCCAATGTAGAACACTCAAAGGCTTTTTGCTGCCTGTGTTGTAACACGCTTAATTATAGATGTTTCAAGGGATTTGGGGATAGTGAAAACGCTTTAATTGGACCTAAAGCTGGTTTGCCTCATAATTTTATGCGCTGCTTTGGCGGGCGACCACTTCTCTTACTCGATACTGCGGATAGGCGTAAAGCTGGGTGTTCGCAGTGGAATGTTCTGTTTCAATCTGATCGTGTATTTCAACCTGTAATTCATAAGTCTCTTGTGTGGAGGTGTGTGATGTAGCATAGCAGATTTCCACATTCGCCAATGTTGGGTGATCACTCTCAGTGTCTTGAAGACGTAACTTTCCGGATTTCAAGTAGCTGAACCACGGCCATCCATGACGCTGCCAGAGTTCACATTCAGCCGCTTGAAGAAACCCGCCGTCCAGGCCTGCCCACCCGCGATAATAACCGCGCAACGCAGCGACATCCCCGCTGCGACAAATAATCTGCTCGGCCTGCGCTTCTCCGACATAGGCCCAGTAATGGCCGATAGGCATATCCATCAACGTGGGGGCGAAGACATGACCACCGAAATGACTGACGCGCCACACACGCAGTTGATCGCTGCCAAAATTTTCTCGCATATGCCGGTATAGAGGATAACCAAACTTGGCGCAGGCGGCATCAATGGTTCCATGCGTGCAAACCAGAATATCTCGTACAGAATCGGCTTCTGGCACACGGTAGGCATCAAAGTGGGACAGTTGATCAGGCGCTTGGTAGAGCGACCAAACGAGCGGCCCAAGTTCACCTGCTGGCATGAGATATTCGACTTTATCAAACGCTGACATCATCCCCTTGGGACGTGTGTAGAACAGGACCCGGTGGTGTCCTTGTTTTGAATAATCCTTATCGGGGGCAACAACCAGTGGCCGGTGTCTATACCCTTCGCCTGCATGGTAGCGTTGTAACCACAGTGCCAGAAGATCAATGATTTCCTGGGGAAGGGGATCAGCGCGCTGCATTATATCTTCCTTCCAGGGTAGGGGAAGTTCGATGATAATCGCATCATCGAACCCATGTGCGTGGCCCACCGGATCAAGTCCCCTTTGTTTGGCAAGGCAGTTGCAGTAGGTTTTGACGGCGATATCTTCCATTTTGGTGTGTTCCTTGCGTGTGTCAGTACGGTTCGTTGCGAAAGCCGGCGAGAAGACTAATTCCGGTCAACCCATTCCACTTGAAATTCGTTATTGGCAAAACGTTCCAGGTGATCTCCGACTACGGCCTTGACCCGGTCAAAGTTTTCGCTATCTTCCGCCTGTATGTGGATGGTCAGCGCATCCGCATCGGCTTCCATTTCGCAGTAGCCGAAGCCAAATTGAACCACGCCGTGATCATCACTATGTTCAGCTGTGACCTTACGATTGGAGTGGTTGCACAGTGCTTTCAAGTAACGTGATGCTTTGGTGACTTCAACTTTTGCGTGCGCGTTCATTGTTTCTGTCTCCTGGCGGTAAGCTTCTGAGATTTTGCTCGCAGTATATGCTTTGCTGCTTCCAGTGTTGCAGAATTCAAGAATCTAAGCGCTCTTTGTTGCCTTGTTGATGTTGCCGTTGAGTGTGGGCGAAGCCTCCAATTTGCGTGGGTTGCTGCGCTTGCCAATGGGTACACACATCGGCGTCCCCATCACCGGGTCGGTGATGATCCGCGTTTTAAGCCCAAAGACACGATGGATGGTTTCACTGTTCATTACTTCAATGGGTGAACCTTCGGCTACGATCTGTCCGTCACACAGCGCGACAATCGTATCGGCATAGCGCGCGGCCTGGTTAAGATCGTGCAGCACCATGATAATGGTTCGGCCTTGCGCATTCAGATCGTCAAGCAGGTCGAGCACATCTATCTGATAAGCCAGGTCCAGATAAGTTGTTGGCTCGTCCAACAGCAGTACGTTTGTCTGCTGGGCCAGGGCCATCGCAATCCATGCCCGCTGACGTTGTCCTCCGCTGAGCGTATCCACTGGGCGATCTGCAAATGGGATCATGTTTGTCGTGTCCAGCGCCTCCTGCACGATCTGCTCGTCCTTATGGCTCCACTGCTGAAACCAGTTCTGATGCGGATAGCGGCCCTGGGCGACGAGTTCATGCACGGTCAGACCTTCGGGCGCTGTTGGTGACTGTGGCAAAATGCCAAGCTGGCGCGCGAGATCTTTGGCTTTCATGGTGTGAATGTTGTGTCCATCCAGATGGACGACACCGTGGTTGGGCTTGAGGAGACGTGAGATACCCCGTAGAAGGGTACTTTTGCCGCAGCCGTTTGGTCCGACTAATGCGGTGATGGTTCCCTGCTGAATGGTCAGATTCAGTTCGTGGATAATGGTTCGATTGCCATCGTAGGAGAGGGATAGATTTTCGGCGTGGATGAGGTTTTTCATAAGTAGGCTGCCTTTAATTCCGATAGCGATACAGAAGATACATGAAGTAAGGTGCACCAATGAGTGCAGTGACGATGCCAATAGGTAATTCCGACGGCGCAATCACCCAACGCCCAATCAAGTCCGCCAGCACCAATAGTGCGCCGCCGAACAATGCCGTAACAGGAATCATGCCTTCGTGGGAGGGACCGACCAGTCGCCGTGTGATATGTGGCGCAACCAGCCCTACAAAGCCAATCGTCCCCGAGACAGCTACTGCTGCTGCTGCCAGACCAACACTGACGACCAGCAAGAATAATCGTTGAAACTCTGCACGAAGCCCAAGACCTCTGGCAACATCATCGCCCAGGCCAAGTGTGTTCAAGTGGCGTGCTGAAAAGATCGCTACTGGTAACAGGACAAGGAGCCATACCGCAAGCGTTTTGACATGCTCCCAGTTCCGCCCGTAAACACTTCCCGTAAGCCATACATAAGCCTGTTGCACGTCGTTGATGTCGCCAAACACCAGCATAAATGTGGTGAGTGAGCTGAGTACGGCAGCGATTGCTACACCGATTAAGATGAGTCGTACTGGTGTGCTGC
>JAIOHN010000899.1 GCA_019912985.1 Anaerolineae bacterium
CAATATATCCGTGCACACCCCAAAACGTGGCAATCTGCTTTGTACGCTTAGGGTCGCGCCCGACAACCGCGCAAAAATCTACGTCCGGGCGACTGTCCAGAAACTGAGCGTGGTGTCTTCCCCAACCGCCAGCACCAACAAGCGCAACCCGAATAGATGCCTCTGTCATGAACAATGTGCCTTCCCTGCGTTGATGTCGTGCATCGTAACCTGGCAACTGCTCGTATAAAACATCTGTATAGATTGTCAGCAGTATAGCAACATTTCAACATTTTGCATATTGCATACAATTTGGTAAACTGGCATCGATTGACATTGTTACCGCATAAAGCGCATCACGCAGGAAACTATTGGTTAATTCAACAACGAAATAGTTCAATCTTGTTTGTGCATGGGTCGACACATGAGCCAAGTGAATTCCACAACCTTATGGTATTGTCAGCCAGCCAGAGCTTGGAACGAAGCCCTCCCGCTTGGCAACGGACGACTGGGTGCGATGGTCTTTGGTGGAATCTCCCATGAACGCTTGCAACTTAACGAGGAAACTGTCTGGTCGGGCGGACCCAAGGAATGGAATAACCCAGCCGCCAGGGCCTTGCTGCCAGAGCTTCGGCGACTCATCGCGGAAGGACGATATGCCGAAGCCGATGATCTCTCCAAAGGAATGCAAGGGCCGTGGACTCAGTCGTATCAGCCAATGGGGAATCTTCACCTCCACTTTCCTGGTATAGAGAACCAGGTAGATTCTTATCATCGGGATCTCGATCTTGATACCTCGCTTGCATCTGTGCGCTATCAAGCTGACCGGATCATGTTCACCCGTGAGACCTTTTGTAGTTTCGTTGATCAAGTCATTATCATGCGTTTAACCTGTGATCAAGACGGTAAGCTCATTTTTGCCGCCTCCCTCGACAGCCAGTTACGCTATCGGATAGAACAGCTTGGCGATAGATCGATATGTTTACGTGGTCAGTGTCCATCGCACGTCGAGCCGAACTATGTGTCCAGTGAGGAACCGATTCGATACCAAGATGATGAGGGTGTGCGATTTGAAATTCGCCTACAGGTGGATACAGAAGATGGTGAGGTGAATGTTGATACCGACGCTGTCCACATCATAGGCGCGAATGAGGCTCGCCTGCTGGTTGCCGCCCGTACTAGCTTCAATGGCGCTGATTGCTCGCCTGTGAGCGAAGGGCAAGATTTTGGGTCTCTCGTCGCGGCTGATCTCGATAGGGCATCCCGACTCTCTTACGATGAACTCTACGAACGCCATGTCCGAGATCACCAAGGGCTATTTCGTCGAACATCGTTTTCACTGGGCGCAACACCCGCTGCCGAAAAGCCCACTGACGAGCGAATCGCGGCCTCAAATATTGTCGATGATCCAGCCTTATTGGCGCTGCTGTTCCAGTATGGCAGGTACTTGCTCATTGCCAGTTCACGTCCTGGGACGCACCCCGCGAATCTGCAAGGCATTTGGAACGACGAGATGCGCCCTCCCTGGTCATCCAATTGGACGACCAACTTGAACACTGAAATGAACTACTGGCACGCCGAACCCGCGAATCTGAGCGAATGTGTCGAACCCTTAATTGATTTCATTCGCGAACTGAGCCGTTATGGGCAAGAGACTGCCGTGGTCAATTACGGTTGTAGGGGCTGGACAGCTCATCATAACGTGGATCTCTGGATGCAAACCGCCCCACCGGGCAACTATGGTGAGGGCCATGCGAATTGGGCAATGTGGCCGCTTGGCAGTGCGTGGCTGTCGCAGCACCTCTGGGAACATTACCTCTTTGACCAGGACCTCCTTTATCTACGGGAGATCGCCTATCCGCTGATGAAGGGCGCTGCCGAATTCTGCCTGGACTGGCTGATCGAGCAGAATGGTTACTATGTGACGTCACCGTCTTCGTCGCCAGAAAATGTATTTCATCTACCGAACGGACAAATCGCCGCGCTGAGCACAGCCTCCACCGCAGATATGGCACTCATCTGGGATTTGTTCGACAACTGTGTGGCGGCAGCCGAATGCCTGGATGTCGATTTTGAATTTCGAGCGCGCTTAATCCGCACACGTGATCGTTTGTTTCCTCCCCAAATCGGTCAATACGGACAGCTCCAAGAGTGGTCACACGACTGGGATCTACCAGCAGACGATCACCGCCACATTTCGCACCTAATCGGACTTTTTCCTGGAAAGCAGCTGACGCCAGAAACTACCCCAGAATTGTGTCTGGCGGCTGCTCAATCGCTCGACCTCCGCGGCGATATTGGCACGGCCTGGTCGCTGATGTGGAAAGCTGCGTGTCGCGCGCGACTTGGGGATGGCGACCATGCCTTTGAACTGTTCGAGAAATTGATGATACCGAGTACTGCACATGAGATTGAATATCACGCCAGTGCCGGAGTTTATCCCAATCTATTCATGGCACATCCACCTTTCCAAATTGACGCCAATTTCTGTGCCGTGGTAACGATAGTGGAAATGCTGCTTCAAAGTCATGTCCAGTGCATTCACCTACTGCCAGCTTTGCCACGGAGCTGGTCGAATGGCTCGGTTAAGGGTTTACGAGCACGTGGTGGCTTTGAGGTCGATATGCTCTGGCGTGACAGCAAGGTAATCCGTGCTTCGGTCCGCTCAGTGTCAGGCGGTACTTGTCGTGTCAAGTCGATTGCTCCGCTGAGAGTCAATCTGGAAGAGGCCAGGTACGAACTTGGCACTAAGGGTGAAACAATCATCATGTTTCAAACTGTGCGAGGCTGCACTTACACCTTGACACCCGCAGACGAAGAATCTATCTAGAGAGAGGAATGAGATTTGTGAAAGTGCTCATTATCGGTGGCACTGGATTAATCAGCACAGCAATTTCGACCGAATTCTTGGCTCGTGGCGTGGATTTGACCTTGTTCAACCGGGGGGGCAGTAGCGTTCGAATTCCGGAAGGCGCAAAAACGATCACAGGAGACAGGAATGAGGTTGACAATTTCGAACGCCAGATAGCTGAACTTGGCACATTCGACTGTGTGATCGACATGATCTGTTTCACGCCTGCGCAAGCCGAAAGCACGCTGCGCGCCTGTCGTGGACGTACAAATCAGCTAATCTTTTGTAGTACCGTTGATGTTTACACGAAGCCAGCTGACCGCTATCCCATTCGCGAAGACGAGTCGCGTCATGCGGGGAATGGCTATGGGCAGAACAAAGTCCTGTGCGAAGACCTGTTTATGAGTGCCCACCAGCGGGGCGATTTTGCGACAACCATTATTCGCCCGGCGATGACCTACGGCGAAGGCGGCAAACTGGTCAATCTCTACGGTTGGGGAACCTATCACCTCGACCGTATTCGCAAAGGCAAGCCTCTGATTGCGCATGGCGATGGCAGCGCACTGTGGGTTGCATGTCATGTCGAAGACGCCGCGCATGCTTTCGTGCAGGCGGCAGGCAATCCCGCTGCCTTTGGGCAAGCCTATCATGTGACCGGGGAGGAGTGGCTGACCTGGAATCGCTATTATGAGCTTACAGCGCAGGCGATGAATCTGCCCGCACCGGACCTGGTTCATATTCCGACCGATATTTTGGCTGCACTCATGCCCAAGCGATCCAGTCCCCTTGTCACAAATTTCCAGGGAAACACTATATTCGACAACGGCGCCGCCCATCGTGACCTCGACTTCACATATAGTATTTCCTTCCTGGACGGTGCGCGTCGGACAATTGAATGGCTAGACGCACATGATGCGGTTCAAAGCGAGGTCTATGACAGCATAGATAATCAAATTCTTGTTCGATGGGAGCAATTGTCGAACGATATGGTCGCGTCCCTGCCAGGCCTTGACGGCTAATCTAATCTCATACAGCAAATGAGGAGTTCAACCAGTGGAGTTTCTTCGAGTCAGTGAAAACGGACACTTCTTGATGACCGCCAGCGGAGCGCCATTTTTCTGGCTAGGTGACACAGCCTGGGAGCTGTTTCATCGATTGAGCCGCGAGGAAGCCGAGCTTTATCTCGATAATCGGGCTGCCAAAGGTTTTAATGTTATCCAGGCGGTCATCCTTGCGGAGCGGGATGGGTTGCATACACCGAACGTCTATGGTCAGCTACCACTCTACGATGATGACCCGACTCGGCTTCGGGAAGACTATTTTGAATATGTCGATACGATCATCCGGCTCGCTGAGTCGAAGGGCTTATATATTGGCTTGCTTCCCACTTGGGGCGACAAAGTTGATCTGGTAGGAGGTATGGGTCCGATAATATTCGATGTTGAAAACGCGGCAGTCTACGGCAAGCTACTTGGCACACGCTACCGTGAGCAGTCCAACATCGTATGGATACTCGGCGGCGACCGCTTCCCAGACGGTTTTGAGGCAATCTGGAGATCGATGGCACAGGGTATCCTGGAAGGTACACGCGGCAGAGCTCTAATCACCTATCATCCGCGTGGTGCCGGCCAATCATCCTCGCGTCTGCATGAAGAATCCTGGTTGTCGTTGAATATGATCCAGTCCGGGCATGGTACTTACGATGTGGCAAACTGGGAATTGGTTCTTGAGGACTTTGGACGTGTCCCTGCTAAACCAACGCTAGATAGTGAGCCGAATTACGAATTTCATCCTGTTGGCTTCGATGCCCAACTTCGTTCGGGTCGCTTTAGCGACTTTGATGTTCGCAAGGCTGCCTACCGTGCCGTGCTTTCAGGGGCTTGCGGACACACTTACGGGCATCACAGTATCTGGCAAATGTACGATGAACGTTACGAGCCTGTGCTGGTGCCCGGTATGACCTGGCGAGAAGCGCTGGACGCTCCTGGAGCGTATCAGATGCAGTACTTACGTCACCTTTTCGAATCACGTCCGTTTTTTAGCCGTATGCCTGATAGCAATTTAGTGGCGAACACGACACAGACGCCGCCATCTCAGGTCTGTGCTTCGCGTGACGCCGAAGGTGCTTATGCTATGATTTATCTGCCAACCGCGGGTCAATCTGTCGACGTAAACCTTGACCGTTTGTCCGGCTCACAATTTAACGCCTGGTGGTATGACCCGCGCACGGGCCAGTCTAGTGCTATCGGTATGTTCGAACCTTCGCCAATGCAAACTTTCGTAAGCCCGCAGGACGGCCCCGATTGGGTACTTGTGATTGATGATGCAAAACGCGGTTTCTTGCCTCCTGGACAGTAGTAGGCAAGCGGTCTGACCGCTTGCCAATGATGCTTCGGCACCTTCCGAAATGCACGGTTCCTATGCTCATCACGCCACTAGATGGCGCGACCAACCGCAGCATAATCAAAGATGTTCAGGCAGCTATCTGTCCTGTGTCTCGATCAGATCGAATACCAATGTACATGCTAAACGTGCGGGCTACGTTTACCCATTTACGCCGATTGCCTCCGCATCAAAGACAGCAGGAAATTCTACTTGAATACCACCCGATGGCCGCCGCTCAAGCTCAACTTCCAGTTTGTTGTTGTCGGGTTCATAGTGAAATGACAAGTTGCCAAAATAGGTTGGCAGGTTGCGAACACTAAACGACTTAGTCAACCAGGTCTCAGGGATTCCCGAACCAATGATCAGCTTATTGTCCTCCTCGCGTGCCAGGCAGTCACGAAGCAGTAAGAAAACTTCGGCTGCTGTCCAGCCGTGGGGCGTAACGTAGCGAATCTGATCCCAACCGCGGGTTCGCTGCCATTGCAGAGATGAGTTTTCGTCCCCGTCACCTTCGCTGTAAGTATATAAGCCTGGCGCGATTTGCTCGGTCAGGAAATGCTCGATAGTTGTCCAGGTGCGCTCCGGTTGTCCCAACAGCAGATAATTGTGTGCCTGACCTGCCTCGAAATACGTCCAGAGCGGTTCTCGGGTATACACGCCTTGAGGGCAGCGCACCTCATTCCAGAACTGCTCGAAGCCGCGTTGAATATTCTCATCGTCGCGCGACGCCCAATTGGTAGGCCAAAAAGCCGAGTTTGTGTCACGGTCATTTTTATTGAACAGTTCCGGCGCACGTCGCTTCATAGTTTTTCTTAACTGCTTCGCAGCGTCTTCGAAACGCGAGCCATCCAAGCCAAGCTCAGCCGCACAAAACGCGGCGCGCTTCAGCCCCAGATAAGCGAACGCATTGATCCACATGATAGGGAAGTGACCATCCATCCTACCCATAATCATGCCGTCATCAGCAGGCAGACACATCAGGTCGGAATCAGGAGCGAGCATCATTTGTGGGGTGCGAATTTCAGTCGTCCCGGTTATCGCCACATCCGTCTGAATCATACGGATGAGCAGGTCAGCTTTGCGCTCAATATCAGGATAGACATCGCGCAAATAATCCTGCGACCTGGTCAACAAATAGTGTTCAGACAGCATCCAGATGCTTTCGCTTGGCCCATCGCCTTCGGCACCAAAACCGCCAAAAGCGTCTCGGTGTGCCGCGCCTCGCACGGCGCGCTCCGCGAAATCGTGGTAGCCGCCTTTATCCAGAGCGATGATGGCATAAGAACCGTCGCGCAGCCACCAGAGCGGATACGAAATAGGCGAAATACGCGGTTGATTGTAAACGGTGAACATGTTTAGAAAGTTGATCTGGGCAAAGAAGGCGTTCTCGAAACGCTTGTCAGGCAAATCAAGCTGAATCTTCTGGTTTTGCTGCCAGTGCTCAACAAAGTTTCTCTGCTGCTGATCCACAGAAGTGTTCTTTTGCGGCGGCTTCAACCACTTCAGTTTCGGGTGATTTGCGTGAACATGACAAACGAAGTCAAACTGATGCGATTCGCCGGGCTGAAGCGCCACATCATAGGCCAGTGCTCCGCTTGCCCAGGTCGCCTCGTCCGAGACGCTGGCTGCCGAGGGCAGTTTTCCCAACTTGAGATAGGCAGAAATATCCGATTGGGAATCCGTGTAAGCAAGTGCGCCAAACTGATCAGGGGGTTGCGAGGCATAGAGAACCGGCGCGCCGCCATTTACCCTTAGGCTATTGTCTTCCCAGGCGAGACTGCGGATCGCAGCGCCGGCTGCGCCGAAGGAACGAATCACGAGATAAAACGTCATCTCTATTGGATCTGATGTAGGATTGTGCAGTTGAACTGCAAGATAATCCTTGATGTCGGTTAGTTCAGCATCGCCATCTGTAAAGAGCCGGGATGTAACCTCTACAGAGTCGGCTTTCCAGTGTGAGATGAGCACCGGAATTCGACCGTTCAAGAATGACCAGTCCATCTGGTCAAGCGGCCTTTCCTCCGGTGTATGAAGCTGATTGGCAGTGTAGACCCAGGTAGAAACCCCATAGCTTCCTACGCCGGGCGAGAAAGTGTTACCTGGTTCGACCGGAGTCTTAAAAGCCTCGTGGGATCCAGGTACGCCCAGGATGACATGATTATCGCTGCGATTCCATATCCAGTCAGGATGCTCACGCCGCATCCTGACCATATGTTCATGTTCAAGCATAGTAAGTTTAGTCCTTTCCGCTTGCTGCTGCGCTTTGTCAAATGACTTCTAGATCGTTCAAATCAGGAAGTGCGGGAAACGGTGCGTGTGGTTCAACCTGATACCAAAAGGCGGTTGAGGCGATATCATCCTGCAGGGGCAGGTAGCGGCCTTTACTGCGCCAGCCGAGGGCCTGCATCGTCACGCGCAAATCGCTCTGAAAGCGTATTGGATCAGGAATATGCCAGCGATAGAGGCCAAACCGCTGCTGGTTCTTGAAAAACCCAGAGGGTTCTATGACCTGTGGCATACCGAGGTACGGCGTTGAATAGGCACCATATTCTCCTGCCTTATAAGG
>JAIOHN010000090.1 GCA_019912985.1 Anaerolineae bacterium
TTATAAGCGTGGCAACCGTTTCAGCACTTATGCCACATGGTGGATACGCCAGGCTATTACCCGCGCGCTTGCACAGAAAACGCGCACTATCCGTATCCCCCTGCACATGACGGAACGCATTCGTCAGATGTATCGTACCGCGCAGTCTCTTGAGCAGAATCTGGGCCGCCGCCCCACCCCGGAAGAAATCGCTTTCGAAATGGATTTACCAACCGACAGTGTGCGCAGCATGATGGATGCGAGCCAGCATGCCATCGCGTTAGAGCGCCCGGTGGGAGACGATGGCGATAGTGAGTTTGGCGATTTTATTGAAGACCAGGACTCACCCAGCCCCGTCGAAGCAGCTACGCAGCATCTGTTGCAAGAAACAATCGAAGAAGTCCTTAGCGAACTCACTCCCCGCCAGAGCCATATCCTACGGCTTCGTTTTGGATTGGGTGGTGGCGAACCCCACACCCTGGAGGAGATCGCAAACAAGTTCGGATTAAGTCGTGAGCGGATTCGTCAGTTGGAAAAAGAAGCACTGCGCCGCCTGCGGCATCCACGACTGGCACACAATTTGCGAGACTACCTGGGTTAAACCACTTTTGACCAGCTACCGACCGGGTCTTTGGCCCGGTCTTTTTATTTGCCCTGGTGTGCCAGTTTGCGCTACATTTGGTGATCATCCCACACGTTGCAGGCGGAGGACAGCATAATGGCACCAAGACATGCATTTTTTAAAGGGCAAATCGTTCCTATCGAAGACGCCAAAATCAGCATCATGACCCATGCTCTGCACTATGGAACAGGTGCCTTTGGTGGTATGCGGGCATACTGGAATGGCGAGCAGGAAGAACTGTATGTTTTTCGTTCACTCGACCATTTCGAGCGCCTGTTGAACTCGGCAGCGCTGTTACGTATGCGCCTGCCCTACACCCCCGAATCCCTCACACAGACATTGGTGGACTTGCTACGTCATGAAGGCTATCGCGAAAACTGCTATATCCGCCCTCTGGTTTACAAGTCCGAAGAAACATTGGCGGTGAAGCTGCACGAGATGGAAGATGACCTCGCTATTATCGTCAACCCACTCGGCGAAGGCAGCTATGTCAATATTGACCAGGGCGCGCATGTTTGCTTCTCTGCCTGGCGGCGAGTCGATGACAACGCGATCCCCGCGCGCGGCAAAATCACAGGTGCCTATGTCAACTCAATGCTGATTAAAACGGATGCGATGCTCGCTGGATATGATGATGCGCTTGTCCTAAACGAAGATGGTCATCTGGCAGAGGCCAGCGCCGCCAACGCGTTTATTATCCGCAAAGGTGTCGCCCTGACTGCGCCAATCACAGCCAATGTACTGGAAGGCATTGTCCGCCGGTCGCTCATTCGCGTCCTACGTGAAGATATGGGCATCGAAGTCGTGGAGCGCAACATTGACCGGACAGAGGTTTACATGGCAGATGAAGCCTTTCTGTGTGGAACTGGCGCACAGGTAACTCCCGTCACCAAAATCGAGCACCGGCCCATCGGAGATGGCGGCATTGGCCCAATTACATCCCAACTACGAGCACGCTTCATGGACATCGTGACCGGTCGTGTAGACAAATACAAAGAATGGGTAACACCAATCTACAGCACTGAAAAAGTCACATCCCATTAATCGACTTTCAACGAAAGGTCCCAATATGCTTAAGCATATCCTGCTGCCACTCGATGGCTCTGAGTTGGCAGAGAAGGCTATTGAATATGCCATGACCGTGATCAGTCCGGGCAATCAGATCACGCTGTTGATGGTGGTCGATCCGCCAGAGCAACTCTCATACAATCTGTATGCACTGGAGCCCACCGCTGTGGGCGCGCCAGTCAGCGAAGCAGCTATTGACTATCAATCTGTTTCCGATGAGATGATGCGCGGAGCCCGGGCTTATCTGGATAGCAAATCGAAAGCCCTCCAGCAAGCTGGCTACAAAGTAAACACGTTAGCCGAGTACGGTGCACCAGCCGAGGTCATTGTCGAAACCGCTGAAAAGTTGAACGTCGATACGATCGTCATTTCGACTCATGGGCGTTCAGGGTTAAGTCGCTGGATTCTTGGCAGTGTAACCAGCAAAGTGATCAGTGCAGCATCTTGCCCAGTGTATGTAATTCCGCCTGATCGAAACCATTAGGCCAAAATGTTATATGCGCGATCGTAAGCGAACAGCCCTTTTATCGTCTACTATGGCCGCCTATAATGGCTTTGCAACTCAGACACCACGGTCTGCGTAATGCTTTAAACGCAAGTAGGTAACCAACAGGAGAAAACAGGCTGTGATGAGCAATAACAACCATGCGGTCATTCATGTGAGTGAAGTCACAAAAGTTCTACCAATGGGCAAGGTCAAAGTTCATGCATTGCGCGGCGTGGATATGAACATCTACGCGGGTGAGATGGTGAGCGTGATCGGCCCGTCGGGCAGTGGAAAAAGCACTTTACTCGGACTCATCGGCGGCCTGGATACCCCCACCAGCGGAGTCATAGAGATTGATGGCATCGACATTACACGGATGAATGAAGACCAACTGACCGAAATCCGTAATGAGAAAATCGGCTTCATCTTCCAGTTTTTCAATCTTATCCCGACACTCACAGCGTTGGAAAATGTCGCGCTGCCGATTCAATTCGCCCGCAAGCCCAAATTCAATCCGGAAAAACGCGCCAGAGAGCTGCTGGAACTGCTGGGGTTGGGCGACCGCGTACGCCATCGCCCGTCCGAGCTTTCCGGCGGGCAGCAGCAGCGTGTAGCCATCGCCCGGGCGTTGGCGAATAACCCGCCGATTTTGCTGGCTGATGAGCCAACCGGCAACCTGGATACGGAATCGGGCAAAGTCGTACTGGAAGCACTCAAGCAAATCCAACAGGAATCGGATACGACGGTCGTCATCGTGACACATGATACCCATCTTGCAAGCTTCTCTGACCGAACCATTACGCTTGTTGATGGTGAAATTATTTCTACCCCGATCCAAACATCAGCGTAGAGCGATCGTTGCGTGTCGCCAACTCGCAAAACAGGGTGTTGTGCTAAAATACAAGCAACGATTGTGGATCAACTGACAGGAACGTGATAATGCGGGCAGATTTTGTTCTGGATTACGATTTACTGACCGTCCAGCAGCCCCAAAAATTGTATCTAATTGCCAGACTCACCGCAGGCACTGCCCCATCTGATAAAGAGCGCCGCCCTCTGAATCTTAGTGTGGTCATTGACCGAAGCGGTTCTATGGCTGGCGAAAAGCTTGACTATACCCGTCAGGCAGCGCAGTTTCTGGTCCAGAATTTGACCGCTCGGGATATTCTCTCAATTGTCCTTTACAACGACACCGTGCAGACATTGGTTCCAGCAGAGACTGTACAGCACAAGGACACCATCATCCAGCGGATTGATAGCATCAAGGCTGGTGGCACCACCAATCTCAGCGGCGGCTGGTTGGAAGGGTGCAATCATGTGTCGCAGAATCAGCACACCGATTATCTCAACCGCGTTATTCTGATGACGGACGGACTGGCAAATCGAGGCGTCACCGATTTCAACAAGCTCGTGGGTATGGGCAAGCAGAAATTTGAAGGTGGGATCAGTACGACCACCATGGGCTTAGGCTCTGATTTCAATGAGGATTTGTTGATCGCGATGGCAAACGCCAGCGGTGGGGCTTTCTATTTTATCGAAAGCCCGGAAGTCGCGCCCATGATCTTCCAAGAGGAACTCCGTGGCCTGCTGAATGTGATCGGCCAGAATTTGATGATTACACTGGAACCCACTGAGCAGGTCTCCAATGTCAATCAACTCAATGCCTATCCTGTTGAAATGAACGGCGAAAAGATCACCTTCCGCATGGGAGATGTCTTTGGGGATGAGGTGAAAACTCTGGCGCTTGAACTGGCGATTCCGGCACTGAACGAAGTTGGAGAGCGCCAGATCGCAACGCTACACTTCGACTATGATGAATTGACGGAAAATGGCGCTGAGCATCGCCAACTCACCTTGCCGGTGAAAATTAACGTGGCCCCGGCAGGCGTGCAGCCTGTGTTGGCTAATCCAGGTGTTTACCATTCTGTGCTGCTGCTAAAGGCGGCTCAGGCGCGGCGTGAGGCCATCAAACAGGCTGATCGCGGACATTACAAAGAGGCCGCGAAAATTCTGGAACATGCTGCTTCCGAGATTGAGACCGCCGACACGTCGAATGAGGAACTGGTCGAGGAAGAAAACGCATTACGCAAACAGGCCGAAGAACTTGCGCAGGGTTCTGCATATTATAGCGAATTCAACCGCAAGATGATGTCTACTCAGGCTGTCTACACAATGACTGACCGTCACAGCAGCACCCAGGCACTGCGCATCCGCGAGTTGGAGCGCATGCTCAAGCAGCAAAAGATGGCCGATGCCTCCCAAAAGCCTGATGGAAATGAAAGCAAGAAGACGAACGGTGCCACCCCCACCACAGTGACCTGGAAAGAACGCACTTTTCCCCTTAACGGTGATTTGATACGGGTGGGGCGCGCCACACAAAACGAAATCGTCATTGAGGCTAAAGGGGTCTCGCGTTTCCATTGTCAAATCAAACGTGACAGCAACAAGCTCATTATCGAAGACCTGAACAGCACCAATGGCACTGTCGTGGATGGACATCTGCTTAATGGACCACACACTCTGAGCGACGGTGACGAAGTTTATCTATGTAACGAAAAACTTGTTTTTCGTACCGTCTAGCCTCCCTGGAGCATATTGATGACGAACCCAGAAACTTACCCCATTAACATCGCCGGGGTACAGCGGGACTTACGCCTGTTTGAGATCAAACCCGGTGTACGCATTGCAATTGTGAATATCCTGGGCGATACCGAACTGGTCATTGCCGCCAGCCAGGCCCTCGCAAAACCCATCGCCCAACATCAGCCGGATGTGCTCGTCACGGCGGAGGCGAAGAGCATCCCCCTGGCCCATGCCCTGTCTGCTGAGATGGATTTACCTTATATTGTGCTGCGAAAATCCTACAAGCCCTACATGGGCAACGCCCTGCAAGCTGAAACGTTAAGCATTACAACCGGCAAGCCGCAAACACTCTTCCTCGATGAAAAGGATTATCAGGTTATCAATGGCAAGAAAATTGCCATTATTGATGATGTGATCTCCACGGGCAGTACATTGGAAGGGATTCGCCTGATTGCTCACAAAGCAAATGCGGAGGTCGTCGCAGAAGCAGCGATCCTCACCGAAGGGGATCGTGCGAAGTGGTCAAATATTATTGCGCTGGGACATCTCCCCGTGTGGGTAGACCGAAATTAAAAGCGCCGGGGAAAATCCCCGGCGTCTTTTTTAGTGCCAATCTTCAAGCAACTTTTTCGTTTCTTCGTAATGGCTTGTTTCATCCACCACCATATCTTCAAGCTGAACTGCCAGTCCTAATTGACCCGCTTCTTTAGCTTGGTCAGCTCGCTTAGTATAATTATCAACTGCCTTTCGCTCGGCTTCCAGAATGCGCTCCAGCATTTCTTTAGGGGTTTCGGCTTCGGGAACCGCGAGAGGCTGCTTCGTCGGCACCCCCCCCAGAGCAGCGATCTTATCCGCCAGGAACTGAGCATGCCCCAGCTCATCCGGAATCTCCGCCTGCATGAAAGTTACAAGCTGAGGGCGATAAGGACCAGTAACCATTGCAGAATAAGTTGTATACATCACAACTGCTTGAAATTCGGCAGCGAGATCGTCGTTTAAGGCATCAATCAAGGCCTGATTGCTCATTAGGTTCTCCTTATACAAGGCTGCAAATCGTAATCCTTAGTATAGCAAAATAGATTAAGAAGTGCTTCAACCCTGTATAAGAACAATGTTAAATCAGACTAACTTCTCGACTACAAGCATGTGCGAGTAAGCCCAGACATCCAGCGGAGTCCCTTCTAAGCGGTACAGGACATCCCGCACCTGCTGCGCCGGACGCCCCAGGCGAGCGATGATGTTATCGTAACCCGCAAAAATACGATGGTGTGTGACAATACGAACTGGCTGTGAATCAAATAAACGCCGCAAGCCTCTGGATGTGTAGGTACGAACATGCGGTGCAAGACGATTACGCAAGTTGTCAGGCAAATAATTAATCAGTGGGGTATTGCCAAAATGATATTCACCTCGCCAGTAATGCCCGTGTGTCTCGAATGGGTACCAGCGATTGGGAGTGAAAATCACAGCGCGTCCCCCAGGTTTGAGGACACGTACCATCTCGGCGGCAGACATTTGATCATCCGCAACATGCTCAATCACATCACTGGAAAGCACTGTGTCAAAGTAATTGCAGGGGTACGGTAAATGTTCAGCAGCACTGACGACTGCATGTGGTGTTTGCTCCCGGCCTTCGCGAACGCGTTCAATTTCAATGTCGAACATCTCAAGGGATGCGGCATAGCGTTGGCCGATCTGAGCTGCATAAACCCCCAGTCCACCACCCGCTTCCAGGACGCGCGCACCATCCAGATTCGTCCACTGTGCAATCATTTGTAGGCGACGTTCCTGGCCTGCGCGCCAGACGTAGCTTGGTTCTCCGCGCAAAGCGGCTAATTCAGAAGGCGGCATGAGTTCTACTTATTCAGCGCGACACGGCCCGGCACTCGATTATTGACACGCTGCCGACGCATCTCTGTTGAATCCTGTGCAGAGCGCAGCGGGACCATCACGGTAATGGTAGTGCCCTTACCTTCAGCGCTGGCGATGTGCAGTACACCATCCAGCAGTGCTGTTCGCTCACGCATGTTAATCATGCCCAGGCTGCCACGTTGATCATAGTTGGCGTCGACCGCGCCGGTATTGAAACCAACACCATTATCCGCAATTTCAGCAACCACGGCATCCTGCCGGATAAACACATTCACGCTAATCAACTCAGCTTCCGCATGTTTACGAGCATTGCCGGTCGCCTCTTCAATAATGTAGAAAAGCACACCCTGCTGATGATTATCCAGCGTGGTTTCGACACGCCGATCGACATTGATCGCCACGGCCTGCCCGTGGGTCTCTTGCATCTTCTCAGAAAGCTGATTAAGTGCGGCTTCCAATCCCTGGTTTTCCAGTACGAGCGGACGCAGGGTGAAGAGCATGTGGCGAATTTCGCGCGTGGTTTTGCGGGCCAGTTCTTCAACCTTCTTGAGTTCAGCGGGAACGTCCTCAGGTTTACGTTCCAACAGCCGGTAAATATAGCTCATGCGCATGGCGATGGCCGAGACATTTTGCGTTGGGCCATCGTGCAGGTCGCGTGCCAGCTTTTTACGGGCATCTTCCTCAACATCGACAATGCGCTCTTTTTCTTCCAGCAAGCTCCGATAAAGCGACGCATTTTGCAGCGCGATCGTTGCCTGGGTGCTGATCGCTTTCAGCAGATCAATATGATCTTCCGTAAAAGCATCAGGTGATTCACTACCATAGAGCAAAATCCCGAAATTCTCATAGCCAGCGCGCAGCGGGATGCACATCACCGAGCGCATGGATTGAAACGCGACCAGATATTGAAGCTCCGTATCTTTACGCGCGTCTTTACCGAATACGGGCACGCATTCAGTCAGCGCTTTGCCCACAAGCCCCTTCTTGCCCGGCAGAACCCGTGATTCATCTGAGCGACTCATGCCACGCGATGTAGACATATGCAGCTCGCCACGGTCGTTGAACAAGAAGGCTGCGCTAATAACTCGTTTATCACTATTCGACCGCAGACCAACACGTCCAGCATCCAAAGCTGCTTCCAAAACACGATCAAAATTCAATGTGCGGCTTAAAGTGGCTGACATCTCTGAGATCGCACGAGTACGGTCGCGCATCTCGTTGAGCAACATTACCGATTTGAGAGTAAGATCCGCTTTTGCTTGTTCATCCGCGTGAGTTTGCAGATCATTGCTCAGCGCCCACCCCAGCCCAACCAAGCCCATCGAAGCAATCAACAACAGCGGGATAGACAGCTCATTCAAGAGCGCGTTGAATTGCACCGGGTCGAACGGCATGGAAAGCGACAATAACGCCACCACTATCACACCAGTAGACTGCAAAAATCCCCAGAAGGGTCCCAGGTAGAACAAGCTGCTGAACATCAACGCACCTGTGAAGCCCACCATAAACAGCGGGTTATTGCCCACGGTCCCCACAAAAGCAGCGGCCATCAACCAGTCACCGAGAATAACAACCACTGGAACGACAAATTCCAGCATAGGTATAAAAGCGAAAATCAGGAAGACGATGTTCGCCAATATACCAAAAAGAACGGCTGAGATGATGTCAAATGTTACAGGCTCATCTGCCGGCTGCAGCGATATAAAATGAAGTGTAAGCGATGCGAGGATTAGTAAAAGCCATCGCAATCCGAATAGTGTCCAATCCCGCCGATCAAGATTGAGGGGTTTTGTTTTCATACGGTAAACATGCCTTCATCTAGCACGCGATGAATTTCAACAATCCGAAAGTGTCCGTTTGTTAGGTATAGCTTACTGTATTTTAACTTGCAACAGCATAGAAATCTTGGAAATTCCATGGATGTTTTCCAAGTTTATCATTAATAATACGCTCTTCAGACTTAAATTCGCCTCAAAATTGGCTTTTGCGGTCGCCAATGGACACGCAAATCCGTGAGCCACATCAGGAAACCACCAATCAGCAGCGGCGTCAATGGGTAAAGTGGCGCATATAGTCGCGGAGATGGATTACCCACAAAGCTAAGAAATACGAGCGACGCAAGCAGGAGGATTGCGCTGACTTTATAGAACCACTCCCTGCTGAGGAAAGCCCAAACCAGAGCCAGCGGAGCCAGCCACTTGAAGGCATTCCATAGCTCAAAAAAATTCGTGTAAAACCAGATGCCTGGCCGCCAAACCCATTGACCATCGAAATAATTACCCTCTGCCTTTTGAAATCCCAGGATGTTGTTTCCAATATATTCGACCTGGTAATCGCGTGGCAGGAAAACCGGATAAAATGTACCGAATGATGGATTTTGCGCCAGCATATTGAAGACCTCAACAGGTACTTGCGAGAACCAGACAAGTGGTTGCGCCTGGAACCCTTCCTTGAATACCCCGTAGAGAATTCGGTCTGTTTCACAGGGTCCCAGAAAATAATACAAACTTCCCGGATAAATTTGCTCTACACGGGTTGCAGCTGCTCCCGAGGGCTGATTCATAAAAGCAGCGTATTCTTCTGGTGTAACCCATGGACCGGGTATTGACCAGAGTGGATAACTCTCGGAGGTAAAAGAAATTTGACGGGTTGGTTCTAAAGTAAGCAGTTGGAGATAATACTGCGTTTCAGGACCATTGGCCGCTACCAGATCCAGTCCTTTCGCCTGGGCAGAAACGAGTAAGTTTGCCCCACCCTGGCAGTTCAGTGTCCACGTTCCGGTAGAGGGATAATGGATTAACACAGTATATAGAACCAGCATCGCCAATGAGCTTAATCCCAAGGTGATGAACATCAGCACGCGTTGGGTCAAACGGAGATCACGCAGCAGGAAAAAGGCGATCCCCAGCAAGGCTATCATTGGTGCCAGATTGAGACGCGCCAGTGCTGCCACCCCTAGCACCAGGCCAGCAGCAGTAACCCACACCAACAAGTATTGCGGATTCCGCAAGCCACGATGGACGAGCCATAGGGCCAACACGAAACACAGGGCGATTAACCAGTTGGGCAAGTAGAAATGCGCCCACT
>JAIOHN010000900.1 GCA_019912985.1 Anaerolineae bacterium
ACCTCGATAGTTGCGGAAAATACAACTATTATTGATTGTCAGGTTCTGACCAGGTTTAGTCGGTGCGTGGTACAGACCGCCACCTCGATTGTAACTGATGGTGGAGTTGGTAATGGTGACTGTACCTTCGTTGTGCAGTGCGCCCCCTTCATCATTATAATTGTAATTATGAGTCAAAAGAACCCCGTCAAGTACTAACTCCGCACCCCCAAGATTTACAATACCGCCATCGGATTTATTATCGGAAATTGTACTGTTGGTGACTGTGGTGGAGGCTGTTGATCCCCAGGCCTGGATGCCAGCACCATGACCGCGAATTGTGCTATTGTAGATAATCAGTTTTCCACCATCGTTATAAATACCTGGGCCATAATGAGAGTCAGCATCCACTGTGCTCCCAGACAGGGTGATGATGCCTTCATAGGCCCCGTTGAAAAGTGGTGCGTAGCTTGCATCATAGAAGTAGCTATCGAGTACTGAAACCGTTTTAGCATTATAGATGCTGCTGCCCAGTTGGGCGCTATTGCCTGAAAAGGTCGAGCCTGTGATGTAGAGTATGCCATCGTTATAGATCGCACCAGCATAGGTATAAGTATTGCTGGGCCTATTTTCCAGGAATGTCACATCAGTGGCATAGACCAATCCTCGGTTGAAAATCCCTGCACCTGAAGAATTTCCAGCGCTTTGTCCACCTCGGAGTGTTATATTCTGAAGTTCCAGCCTTCCAGTTTCCGCCACCCGGAAAAGACGAAAATCAGGTGCGTTAGCATCACGTTCGATGATCGAACCATTACCAATGATCGTGACATCTCCTGTGATCACTGGAAGTCCGCTTGGACCGTAACTCACATCATCCTCTATGCTTGCCAGCAAGGAATAAAGATGCGCCGACTCCAGGTGAATAACACCAATACCCACATTATTGGCGGTGTTAATCGCGTTGATCAAACTGCTGACATCGCCAGCAGGCAACGGTGACAAATCAAGCGGTGAGCCAAGTAAAATGCGACCATACCCTTGAAAATAATCATATCCACTCTGGCCCATATCAACAGTGTGATTTTCAAGGTATGCCTGGACACGCTCTGGCGTGCACGTTGGACAGGATGAAAATACCAGCGCCGCCAATCCACTAACATGAGGGGTGGCGGCTGACGTACCGGCAAAACCTTCTGCGCCGTATGTCCAGGTGTCTACCCGCGCGAAACTGGCTGCTCGTGGTTGATCTGCGCCAATATCAAATGTGCCACCTGGCCCACGACCAGGACCACGCGAACTGTAGAATTCCAGGCTGTAGGGAACAACCTTATTAACAGCAGCAACAGAGAAGGCAAAGGGGGCGGCAGCAGGATCAGTTAACGTCCGGGCGGAGACAGGCGCGACTCCCTGCCAAGATGAATGTTCAGGATTTAGAACCCAGAGATCAAGAACAGCATTTTCACTTGCCGCGATTCGACGAACACGGATTCCATAGCGGCCACCATCAATACTGCCCTGAAGCATTTCGAATGGAGTCGGTTTCGTTTCAGGGTCACGCTGTGCTACAGTTGATGCGGCAATCAAGTCCCAGTCGTTGGATGTCTCATTCCAGCGCAAGAGTTCCAGATCATAATCCTGCTGATTAGCGTTACCAGAACGCTCGGCATTCCAGTCGTTCCAACGCAGATAGATTGTGATAGGTCGAGCATCTCCAGCTGCAATAACGAGATCAAATTCTAGTGTCTCTACCCCACTGGAAAACTCATGGATATTATCCCCATCTGTATCCTGGAAGTAACCATCCCAGTGTGAGTTGTAAGCGTAATTTCCGGCTGACTGCACATACAGTGTTCCCAGGCTGCGCGCGTAGGCAATCGCATCGGCCAGCGGACCGATCCCATCACCAGCATCAGCGCCAATATAACCTACAGACGACGAAATAACCTGATTGCCAGCCTCAGCCAAACTTCGAATAGTCTGTGCCATAGCGGCTGGTGTGTCAGCAGATGCGAATGTCAACTGGGCGCCAGGAGCCATATCGTAGATGATTTCGGCGACAGCCGTTCCGTGGTTTGAACTCCTATCCAGTGGAACATACGCTGTAAAAAGGTTAATCGATGCGGGCAGTTCTCCATTTGCCTGAGCGTCTTCGTAGTCAGCGAAAAAATCAATAATAGCGACTTTCACGCCATCCCCAAGGATATTCACCGCATGCCAGGTGTCGGCTTTGGTCAAGGCAACACCTTGTGTGATCACGCTTCCCGCCAATGGTGAAACAACCTGAGCGTGTTCCAATGGAAGCAATGAATCATCATAAAGTGTGCGAAGTGGTGTGCTGACTCGTGTTACACCTGGCAGCGCTGCTACCTGGGGAATTATGTCTATCGGAATCCAGGCATCAATCCAGATTTCATAGGCAGCCGTGACGCTCCCACCTAAAGATAGGACAGCTTCTTTAACTGTGTCGGCCTGATTGCTGCTCACTGTCAGCGTCACCTCGACCCGATCCTCGCTGGTGGTCAAGGCTTGTGTAAATGGACCCTGTATCGTCGGCATGGACTGAGATGACCGCTGTCCATAGAGAGCCTGGAGATCATCACTAACATTGGGCAGATCACTAATTGATTCGTCTGTCAGCGGCGTCGCAGTCGGTAGTGGAGTAGGCAAAAGAGATGATATGGTCGGGTTGGAAGATTGCGGTTCAAAGTCAGTGTTAGACTGATCCTGAACCGGTTGATCTGAAAAAGATACGTCAAGCAACGGGGCTGTTGACTGGACTGCGACTGGAGGGTCAGCCGTCTCATGGGAAGGGGTCGTTTCCAAAAGTTGGGGCGGAGGTGTTACAGCAGTCAGCCCTTTTTCTGGGGATTCTGATGAACCGACCGAGAAAACATCAGTGACATCAACCGGTAAAACCGCTTCCTCCCCTGCTTCATCAGAGCCGGCCATAGGTGTACGCAGCATTTGTCGTGCGCCGTTGGTGAAGATGAGAATAGCAGCAAAGATGCTTATCAATAAAACCAGGCGTTTATTCATGATATTTCCACCGCAAACGAACCACTTCAGCACACCATGCTGAATAAGTCAAATATAAAAATACCTACTAGATGATTGTAAATTATGTAAC
>JAIOHN010000901.1 GCA_019912985.1 Anaerolineae bacterium
CGGTTATGTATTGTGGTGCCTCTTGAAAAATAAATCGACGAGATTTATTGAGCGTATTCAATGTGATTTTATCGCAAATTCGTGTGTTATAGATGATTATGGTTGGATTCTTTCTTCCCAATATTTTACGTATTTTACAGAGAGATTTAACATTATCAGCATTGCTGTAAAAATCACCATTCTTGCGAATACTATTGTTCTCATTTGCGCTTTCCCCGTCAAATGAGACTTTGAGTTCATCCAATCCTGCTAAGATTAGCTCCGCTGCCTTCTCCTTGCTTAATAGGCTGCTATTTGTAGTAATAACAGTCTTTGCAACCCCCATATTTTTTAATAAACGAATATATTGGCCGAGATACTTATTAAGAAGTGGTTCACCGCCATGATAAAGTACAACAACACGAGGGATAAAGTTGTTTGCAATAAACTGTTCCATAATTATAGAAAACTTTTTTTCATCCAAGACCTGACGTCCGTTTGGTTGGATCCCAGTAGGACAGTGAATACATTTGAAATTACACAACCCTGATGCTTCTATTCGCACCACATCTGGAAAAATATCGTTATCGCTCGACATGTTTACCATCCCGCTACAGTGTTCCAAAAATCAAAAATCTAAAAGACTTTATTTACGTTTTGCCTTGACACCATACAGCATAACATAACAGATAGCTCTTTATATTTTTCTTTGCATAACCGTATCTCCCAAAAAGGTACCTCTTATTTTGCCCCACGAGGTAAACCATAAATTGTGAACCTGTTAAGTACAACCGGTTGGTTTGCCTAGAGAGAACTATTTAAACGCAATTTTTATAAACCACGTTCGTAACTCGCTGAAACAACCCGGAAAACACGCTTGGTATGGCAGTCATTACAAGTATGATTGTTCGCATGAACTACTGTGCCTCTAGCCGGATCAAAAATCTTGTCCCGGTGCATAACAACAACGTGCGAGCTACAAACCCAGCCGTTTTTATCCGGATCACCTAAGATGGCATTCTGATCGGGTGCTGTATAATAGCTTAGTGTAAATAAGTCATCTAATTCGATCCACTCCGAGATATAAAACCGTAGCTTTCTGGCATCAGTGGGGCAATAGGCTAATTTCATCCCCCATTCCTTAAGTTTATCAGACCATGAAATGGGATTTTGTGTATTGATAATACCTTGAAAGTGATTCGGTTCGGCACCAGTCAGAATTGCCAACGAAGTAGATACACAGTGCGGCCCCTCTTGGCGTATTGGGATTAATTTGGCATCTCTGAAAAAATATTCATTATTATCAGGCCACAAGTTACCGTTAAAATTGTATGGCATTAGTCCACTCCTGTAAAAACTAAAGATCTATATGTTAATACTGTTGATAAATGCTTCTTTCGTTTTTGAATTAATCGCAGTTCGAAAAAGCTTACTACCATATTTGTTCCATTGCGGATGGCTGGATTTCTGTTCCCTATAGTTTGTGAACCGGTCATAGATGAAGCCCAATATGTGTTGCCAGGTAATTTGCGGAACATTCGGGTATCTCTGACGTAATTCTCTATTCTCCTTTCTGCCGACGCAAAAAAGCGTCATTGTTAGAATATCATTTTGGTAAACCCCAGTGTCATATAATGATTTTGCCGCTGCTTCAATATTCTCCGGCGGGAAGGGTCCTGCTGCGCTTATCGCGCGTTGCATATTAGACCTGTTGCGATCAGTCCACGGCCCGTTTAGATTACAAACCTCTTGCTTTACTTCGGCCAGAATCAATTTTATTCGGTTACCCTCAGAAAGTACTGGAGGATCGTCCTGCATAGGATTTTGAAGTAGCTCTGATCGATATGGGAGGCGAATTGCCATGATATCAACATCAGTGCGTTGTTGCCTCCCCTTGTCGGGGTGAATTACGAAGTTCTCTATAGTGAAACAACCATTGAGACGGAAGTACCAATAAGCAAGTTTTTCAGAATTGCAGTCGATTGGTAACAATTTCATAACGTTTCATTGCCTCCTGACAAAAAAGAACATTTACATGGGTAAAGAAGGAAATTGCAGTCAAAAAAAGTATATTTACATATTTTTTAGCAACATTGATTTTGTTAAATTG